>JAYRRJ010000147.1:0-3299 GCA_041910135.1 Candidatus Levyibacteriota bacterium | reverse complement strand
GGAGGTTTGATAAAAAGGAAGTTGTGATAAAGGATGATGGTGAGGGAATACCGACCCATATGGAAAAAATGGGAAGCATTATCGGCGACGACAGTTTTATAGGGGTAAGCGCGGTCATCAACCCTGGAACGGTTCTTGCGAAAGAGAGTCTCGTTTTTCCTCTAGTGTCGGTAAGGGGCACTCACCTTGAGAAGGTTATTCATAAGTAACACGTGGCTTTTTCCCTTCCTTTTCGAGTTGGATTCGTTGTAAAATACAGAATAATGGATTAAAATCGATTTTTGTTGTATGGACAAAGTATTCGGGTTCGCAATTCTGTCTCTTTTTATAACGTCTATCCTTATTGTTCCTTTTATAGATTTCCTTTATAAAATGAAGCTGCAGCGTCAAAAGCAAAAGACGAGAGATATTTTCAATAACAGGACGTACGTTTTTGACAAACTGCACGAATGGAAGGTCGGAACTCCTATAGGTGGAGGGTTACTCATAATTTTTGTGGTGACAATTCTTACCTTGTGGGCGTACGGCTTATTTAAAATAGACGTCAGGCTGTGGGAGCTTTTTGTTCTCCTTTTTTCATTTGTCGGGTTTGGGGTTTTGGGATTTTATGATGACGTCAAAAAAATATTGAATGTTGAGCGGACAGGATTTTTCGGACTCCGTTTCAAACATAAATTCATCATTCAGTGGGCTTTAGGGCTTACGATTGGATGGATACTGTATATGAACGGATACACTTTTGTCCATATTCCTGCAATGGGAGAAATAACGCTTGGCCCTTTCTACATCCTTTTTGCTGCATTTGTTATCGTAAGTTTTACCAACGCATTTAATATCACGGACGGACTCGACGGGCTTTCATGTGGAGTTCTTCTCATCGCTTTGTGTGCCTTCTTGGTTATTTCAAAGGCATTATTGAATGATTTTTTGGCAATTTTTATCGCAATTTTACTTGGGAGTGTTGGGGCTTTCCTATATTTCAATATTTATAAAGCGCGGTTGTGGCTCGGGGATGTCGGGTCACTTTCTTTGGGGGCGGCGCTTGCGGTGATAGGGCTTCTTACGGGGAAGGAATTGGCAGTTGCTGTCATCGGGGGAGTGTATATTATCGAAGTAGGTTCTTCCCTCGTTCAGATCTTATCGAAAAAATTTTTGAAAAGAAAAGCATTTCCCGTTGCTCCTCTACACTTGCTGCTTTTGCAGCGCGGATGGGAAGAACCGAAAATTGTCATGCGGGGATGGCTTATGGGTTTTGCATTTGCACTTATCGGTCTTTACCTAGCGTTTATTCATTAGATGAACAAACTCGGCCTGTCCCTTCTTTTGATAATAGTCATTCTAACCACTCTTGGATTATTCGTTTTGTATGACAGCTCTTCTTATACGGCTCAACTCGATTTGCATGACAAATATTACTTCATAAAAAATCAAAGCGTGTGGATAGTCCTTGGGATTGTTGCTGCACTTTTTGTGTCAAGACTTAAGGAACAGTTGCTCTACAATCTTTCGCTTCCGCTTCTTATTACGACATTGGGAGCGTTAGTCCTTGTTTTCTTTCCGGTTATAGGGCTTGAATTGAACGGTTCTCACCGCTGGATTAATTTGGGAGTTTCAGTTTTTCAGCCTTCCGAGCTTCTTAAAATAACACTTTCATTGTATCTTGCTTCCTGGCTGTCGGTGAAAGAAAAAGGGAGACTATTGGCGTTTTTGATACTGTTAGGAGTAGCCAGCGGACTCGTTCTTTTGCAGCCGGATTTGAAAACCTCAATTATCATTGCGGCAACCTCCTTCATTGTGTATTTCATTTCCGGTGCGTCGATGAAAGAAGTGGCACCCATACTTATCATTGGACTGATGGGTGTTGTGCTTGTTGCGGGAGCCTCTCCCTACCGGGTCAAAAGGCTCACCGCTTTTCAAAATTTTGACGTTAACAATCTCAATACCACTTCGTATCATACAAAACAAATAGTGATAGCTTTGGGTTCCGGGGGGCTGGGGGGAGTCGGTTTTGGGAACTCGGTTCAGAAATATGCATACCTTCCCGAGCACACGACCGATTCGATTTTTGCTATATTTGCCGAAGAGACAGGATATATTGGAAGCATTATTCTGATTTCAATTTACGTTGCACTTTGTGGAGTTGGCATGATGATTGCACTTAAAGCCAAAACGCAGTTCGGTAAATTGCTAGCAACTGGTATCACCGTTTTTATCACCATACAAGCGCTTATCAATCTGGCATCCCAGGCAATCCTCATCCCTCTGACCGGCGTCCCACTACCGTTCATCTCGTATGGAGGAAGTTCTATGCTTATCAATTATGTTGCCATTGGACTACTTTTAAATATTGCTTTTGACCATAAAGCTACTCCGCGTAAAAAAAGCGGCTTACACTCCCTTAAAAAAGGAACATTCGGGAGGTTTAGTAAAAAATGAAAATAGTATTTACCGGAGGACATTTCAGTCCTGCCTACGCCGTCATCAAAAAAATGCAAAAAGAAAATGAAGTTTTTGTTGTGGGAAGGAAGTTTGCTTTTGAAGGCGACAGAAATGAAACATATGAATATAAAATCTGTAAGGCGGAGAATATTCCATTTGCTGCAATTAAAGCCGGGAGACTTCAGCGAAAACTGACGAGATATTCCCTTATGGCTTTAGGTAGATTTCCTACCGGGGTATATAGCGCCATTACAATTTTGAAAAAGGAAAGACCCGATGTTGTCGTTACATTTGGAGGATACATAGGCCTTTCGGTTGCAATTGCTGCCTCACTTCTTCGTATCCCTGTTGTTTTACATGAGCAGACACAAAAAGCAGGCCTATCCGCAAAACTCATCTCCCGTTTTGCCTCGGTAGTTCTTGTTTCCTTTGAATCATCGAAAAATTATTTCAATGCAAAAAAAACAGTGTTGACAGGAAACCCGCTTCGTGAAGAATTATTTGACGAGATAGACATTCCTCGCTTACATTCACAGGTGCCTACCATATATATTACGGGAGGGAGCACAGGGGCGCATGCGATAAATTTATTGGTTATGGAAATTCTTCCGGATTTGGTGTCCGAATTTTTTGTAGTTCACCAGGCAGGAAGTCAAGATTCCAATGATATTGAAAAACTCTCCGCAGTGAAAGAAAAACTTCCTGAACAATACAGAAAAAATTATGTTGTTGAAAAATTTTACACGCCGCTGGAAGTTTCATATCTTCTCAAAAATTCGTCACTCGTTGTGTCGCGTTCCGGAATAAATACGGTCCTGGAGCTTATGGCTTTGGGTTGCATGGCCATTCTTATTCCTTTG
>JAYRRJ010000146.1:0-8971 GCA_041910135.1 Candidatus Levyibacteriota bacterium | reverse complement strand
CTATTCGTAATTATCGTTTTTACCTCATGAGGTTCGTGCAGTGGTTAGCATCAGAACAGCCTCAAATCAGCCTCAAAAAAATCAATGTTGATGTGGTAAGACGTTACCGTTTATGGCTTTCAGACTATGTAGATGAGAAAGGAATGACTCTTATGAGGGTAACCCAAAGCTATCATATCATTGCATTGAGGTCATTTTTACGATTTTGTGTGAGGAATGATATGGAAACACTTTCTCCGGAAAAAATTGACCTTCCAAAGGGTGAAAGTAAAAGTCTTAAATTTTTGGGACGAGAGCACTTAAGGGAATTGATGAATGCAGTTGACATATCGGATATTAAAGGCCTTCGTGACAGGGCGATACTGGAGTTATTGTTTTCGACAGGCTTACGGGTAAGCGAATTATGCCGTCTTAACCGTGACCAAATGAATTTTAAGACGCAAGAATTTGGCGTTATCGGAAAAGGGGGAAGGGCGCGGGTTGTCTTTCTCTCGGACTCTGCCATTTTTTGGCTCACGAAGTATTTTGATGCAAGAGAAGATAATTTTGCACCCGTCTTTATCCGTTATGCGAAAGGTGTTGATCCGATAAATCAGGGGGAAAGAATGAGGCTCACTCCCCGCTCGGTGGAGCGCATTGTAGCGCGTTACGTCAGAAAAGCAAAATTACCGGTTGATGCGACTCCCCATACGCTTCGCCACAGTTTTGCAACTGATTTACTTTACAACGGTGCCGATTTGCGCTCCGTGCAAGAAATGTTGGGACATAAGAACATTTCAACCACGCAGATTTATACTCACGTAACCAATCCCCAGCTAAAGAATGTCCATCAAAAGTTTCATGGAGGAAATAAGAGAAGTTAGAGCGATGAAATCCAATCTTTGAATTCTTTTTCGAGGGAAAAGTCTGTCTTGCCGGCAAGATGTGCGTCCAAAAATCCGCCAATAGCTCTAGCAACCAGGATTATTTTTATTTTCTCCAACGGGTGTCCTTTCCTTTCAGCAGTTGTGAGGATTTTCTGAGCAACTGCCGGATTTTTGGAAATTGTATGGACTCTTTGGATAAGATATCCGATATCATATAGCTCTACCCCCTCACTCATCGCATGCTCGCCGTCCAAAAGCCCAAGACCTAATGGTGTTTTTAATAGATGCCATGGGGTGAAGTCGCCGTGACGGGGTTTGACGGTGAGAGTTTTTGCTCCGCTTTCTACTTTTGCGAATAATAAAACAAGGTTAAATTGAGCCTGGATTGGGATAGGTATAGCATCTAACCATGATTTTGTCTTATTCACAAACCATTCTTGTGGAGTTTTTCCGGTAACAACATCGGGACGTCCTACTCCTGTTATCTTCTGAGTAGATATGAAGTCTGCAAAGTCGATTATTTCGGGTATCATCGGCTCGAAAGAGGAATTAAGGGTAAAATTAGCGGTTGTCGCGAGCGGTTCCCCCTTCAATATTTCAGTGAGAAAATAATACAGTCCGTTATACTCACCAAACGTTACATTGTGAGGAACCTCAAACCGTGGGTTTTCATTCTTGCCGAATTCTTCGTTCCATTTGTATTCATTTTGAGTGATAATGCTTATCCCTTTTGTTGTTGATAGTTTGAGAAAAAGGTCCTGTTTCCCGTCGTTGAGAATTCCTGTGACGTGGCGCCCAACTTGCTTAAGGTCTGACACTTTATATTTTGCTGAGAAGAAATTCGTAACGTCGGTTAAGGTAAGCTGTTGAGGGATTCTGTAGTCGTATACCTGTCCGTCTTTTGCTACCTTAAATGCGTTATCCATGAAATTATTATATCACCGTTTGTTTTTCCCGAAGTTTACATTAATGGCGTTGCCATTAACTCCTACCCCAACATGAGTCCATGAGGGGTCAAGCTGATTCCCATCGTGTGAAAGGTCTGCTCCGAAAATACTTCGTATGATTTTGTCTCCGCTCATGGGTCCTGCAATATACGCAGAATTTTCTCCAAGACCATTGAATCCGGAAGCGTCAAATCCACCATTATTCATGTAACCTGTGAACCCGGCGTGAGAGTCAAGTGAGCCGTTTTTTGCAAAAGTGTCTGCTCTACCCTGCGCAAAGTCAGCCAACTTTGTATCCCATGAAAGAATCGAAGCACCGTGTTGCTGCCTATATGAATTGAGTGCATTGAAGACTTCGGTGGAATTTGCCATTTTGTCGTCACTTTGAACATTTGAAACTCTCCACGTAACATCATTCACTTTTTGAGCGGTATACTGGGATGAATTTGCATTTGAAGGTTGAGGAGTCGGAGTACGGGTTGGAAGTAAAACAGGGGTTTTTGTAGGTGTTGGTGGAGGGAGTGTTGGCGTTGGTGTAAATGTGGGTGTTGGGGTAAGGGTTGGGGCAAGAGTGGTTGCAACCGGACTTATGAGAGTTGTACTTGCCATAGCTTCGATTTTTGCGACATTTTCACCAAGCACGCTCTGTGATGCCGGATTTTTTAGTGCTGACAAAAAACCAAAAGACACAATAAGCAATGAAAATACAATACTTGTGAGAAGAAGAATACGGTGTCCTTTTTCAGAAAGCTTTTTGGCAAGAAGTTTATATAGTTTTTTGGTCTTTCTCAAACGAGCCACGAACAACACCCATAATAGCGAAAACGAATTGCCAGGTCAATTGCCTGAGAGTTCACTTAAGGTATGTATCAAAAAACTTTATTGTGCGAGACATCGCAAGTGAAAAACTTTGAGAGATATTATGATCATCTCCTTCATACGTATAGAGTTCTACGGGTTTTCCTATTTTTGTTAATTTGTCTTTTAGTATTTGAGAAAGTTGTGGCGGAACGGTTTCATCCGAAAGCCCATGATGAAGTTGAATTGGCGTCGTAATATCATTCAAATATGTGGTTGCGGAGATTGCATTCCAAAAGGGAGTATCGGCCGGCTGTCCATATTTATTCGTAAAACTTTGCCGTGACGGGCGGTTGGATTGCAACTCTCGTTGCGATGGGGTAAAAGATGGAACTCTCCTTTTTGACCACCACTCTTCCGACATGTCTTTATACGACCCCACTACCCCACCCCAAATAACTGCGGCTTTTATATTGTGGGTTAAAACTAATACACGAAGCGTTAGGAATCCTCCCAGCGAATGTCCCCACATTCCAATTTTTTTGCTGTTCACCTGTGACATTTGTTCTATGCTCGACAAAGCATTCATGACATCGGTTGTGTATGCAGGTGAGAAATACGCGCCTTCCGGTTTTCCCTCCGAATCCCCATGGCCTCGGTAGTCGGGCTTGAAAACCACATATCCTTCATTCGCCAAGCTGGCAAAGTAGGCAATATACCGCTCGGTTGTCCGGTATTCCTCAGGTGGAATGTATCCATGATTAAAAATAATAGCCGGATATCCATCCTTTGGGACAGGCCCATTTGGTATTGCAAGAAGTCCATAGATTTTAAGACCGTCTGAGTTATATGAAGCGATATATTGCTGGTAATTTGTGCCCGGTGCGAGCGATTGTTCTATTTTTATTGCACTGCCGGGATATTTTTTATTTCTTTGAAATTCTATAGAAAGTGGGTTGTTAAAGTATGAATTCTTTTGGGCTTGTATATGCTGGTCCTCGTTTTTGTTTTCTTGTTTTTCGCTTGTTACAAAATAGTATGCAAGAAGGGCAAAAAGTATCCCTAGAAGAATTGCACCAAAAAGAATTTTTCCACCTCTACGCATAGTTATTGTTCATATTTTGGGAATAAATAATTTCGAAGTACTGTTATTTTAGCTTACCAAGGACAAGTGCTACAAGAGCCATTCTCACATACATTCCGTTTCGAACTTGCCCCCGAAGGTATTGGGCGCGCGGATCTTCATCAAGCTCTGCTGCTATCTCCCCTACTCTTGGCAATGGATGGAGAAGAATTGTGTTTTTGGATGCGAGTTTTTCAAAGTTCTTCGTTGTAACGATGAACTGATTGTTAACCTTTTTATATTCTTCATAGTCTGAGAACCGTTCTTTTTGGACACGCGTCCAGTACCAGAAGTCTGCTTTCTTTGGAATCTGATGCATGCTTTCGATTTCAATAATTTTAAGACCGGAATTCTTAAATTCATCTAAAGATTTTTTTTCAAGACGCAAACTTACGGGTGATAAAAGATAAATAGTGTTCCCCGGATAAAGACTGAGTCCTTTAAGAAGTGAATGAATGGTGCGTCCGTTTTTAATATCGCCACCGAATACTCCGACAAGATTTGAAAGTTTGCCGGCATGCTCTTCAATTGTCATCATATCTAGAAGTGCTTGTGTGGGATGTTCGCCTATTCCGTCTCCGGCGTTAATTATTGGTATGAATTTGGCAATATTTGAAGCTTTTTTTGCAGCTCCCTTTTCCGGATGTCGAAGGACCAATACATCAGAATAGCTTTCAAACACCCTAATCGTATCTTCGAAAGTCTCACCTTTTGAGACACTTGAGAATTGCTGCGGGTTTTCAACAACCACTGTTTGCCCGCCCAATTGTTTGACGGATGCATCAAATGAGCCACGGGTTCTTGAGGAGGGTTCGTAAAAAAGGAGCGTTGCTATTGATCCTTTCAAGATGTCTGAGGGAAGAGCATTTTTCGCGACGTATCGCATATGTTTTGCAATATCGAAAAGATGAGAGATTGAATCCGTGTCGAATTGCGAGAGTGAAAGAATATCGCGTCCTTTAAAATTACCGTTTATGTTATTGCCACTATTTGAAGAATGTGTTCCCGCCATTAAAAAAGTATTGTAAGACCGGAGAGTGTCTGTGTCAAGCAATCCTCTCGCAAGCTTTTATTAAATTGTCAAAAAGAAAGTAAAGGTTGAGTGGTCCCACTCCGCCGGGGGAAGGGGTATAATATAAGACGTTGCCGCTAGCCTCATTTTGGTTAAAATCACCTTCCAATTTACCGTCATCCCTATGAAGACCAATTCCTATAAGGATAGAATTTTTTTTGAGTATATTGAATGGCACGTCTACCTTCCTACCGGTTGCAAAAATAATTACGTCGGCCCTTAAAAACAAGGTATCACGGTTTGTGGTTTTGGTATCCATAACGATACTTTTTATTCCCATCTTATCAAGGCCTTTTATGACAGGAAATCCGGCTGTTTCACCGCGGCCTATGACTAGAATAGATTGATTTGACAGCCAAAACCTAAAATCCGACACCTCTAGCAGTTGTGATATGTGTCTGATAAGGTAGAGGACTGCCAGGAACACCGGAACTTCGTACAATGAATCATTTCGGAAGCCATCAATATCTTTCTCATTTGATACACTTTGAATTACTCTTTCTGTATCAATATATGTCGGAAAGGGTCTCTGGACTATGAGACCTTGAACAGTCGGGTCAGCATTTAACTTCTCAATAACCGATAGTACCTCACTAGTCTCTTTTGGCCTCAAATTTATAAGAACTTTCTCAATTCCCAGGCTATCTGCAAGCTTAACTTTTTGTCCGACGTATGCTTCCCATGTTTCTTCAGGACCCAAAGTTACGATTGCAATCTTTGGAATGACCCCTTTTTGTTTGAGGCCTTTAATCCTTTCCTCAAGTCCTTTAAGAAGTTCCAATTGTAATATCTTGCCATTAATTTCCATAAGCAGTATTATACTTCATTTTAGGGTTTAGGGTTTAGGGTTTAGGGAGAGCTTGTCCCTTGCTGGGTAGCGCTTGGGGTAAATTTTATTCTTTTGTGGTTGATTCGGAGGCTTCATCTTCGGTGACAATGGTTGCCGAGCCGACTTTCTCTGTCTTGTCGGTAAAGCGCATGAGGATTACTCCCTGGGCGTTTCTTGAGAGAACCGGGACGGACTTGAGGGGAATTCTTACGACCTGACCTTTTTTAGAGGTTATGATAACTTCACTTGCTTCATTCGGGATAACGGATGAGAACACTAAATCTCCAGTCTTGCCTGAAAGGTTTTGGATTTTGACACCCTGCCCTCCCCTGTTCTGATTTCTGACAGCTGACACTTTTGTTCTTTTTCCAAGGCCATTTTCGGCTACGACGATAAGTTCCGCATCTCTGTCTCCGCCGTTTACCAAATCCATTGATACCACCTCATCATCACTTCCTATTTTAATTCCCCTGACTCCCGATGAGGAGCGTCCGGTGGCTCTGACCTGGTCTTCTTTGAATGAAATAATCTTTCCTTTTTTGGTGACCAAAACGACATCATCGGTTCCGGATGAAAGTCTTACCCAAATGAGCTGGTCGTTCTTATCAAGCTTAATTGCAATAATTCCGTTCCGTCTGATGTTGGAAAAGTCGGAAACCGGGGTTTTTTTGACGGTCCCGTTTTTAGTTGCCATGAAGACGAATTTCCCACTCATCTCTTTTTTGGGTGAATAGGTCATTATGCTTTCAATCTTTTCGCCTGACGATATGTCAATTACATTAACGATTGCCTGACCTTTTGCAATACGTGAGCCTTCGGCAATTTCAAAAACTCTTGTAGCGTACACTTTCCCCAAGTTTGTGTAAAAAAGAATGTGATCATGTGTCTCGGCGAACAAAATGTGTTCAATATTATCTTCTTCTTTTGTTTTCATTCCCATTACTCCCTTGCCTCCCCTTGCCTGCGTCTTAAATGACGTGACGGATTGGCGCTTGATATATCCCGTCTCAGTGATGGTGATGACCGTTTGCTCGTTTTGTATAAGGTCTTCCTCGGAGAATTCGTCGACTTTTGATTTATATACCTTGGTTCGTCGTGGGTCTTGGTATTTTTCTTTGATAGCAACAAGTTCGTCTCTGACCACTTTCAAAAGTTTTATGGGGTCGGCAAGAAGCCCTTCAAGATAATCAATAAGCGCTTTTACCTCTTTCCACTCTGCCTCGAGTTTTTCAACCTCAAGTGCAGAAAGGCGTCTTAATTGCATATCCAAAATTGCGTTTGCCTGGATCTCAGAAAGATTGAAGCGCTCCATAAGCTTTGTGCGGGCGTCTTCTGTGTTTTTGGATTTTTTGATGATGTCAACTACCTCATCAATATTGTTAACGGCGATGATAAGTCCGTCCAGAATGTGAATTCTTGCCTTTGCTTGGGCAAGCTCGAACTCGGAACGCTTGGTTATGACCGAAAAGCGGTGCTTAATGTACTCATCAAGCATTATCTTAAGATTGACGGTTTTGGGTACACCGTCAACAAGAGCTACGCAATTTGCCGGAAAAGAAGTCTGCAGAGCTGTTAGTTTGAAAAGATTATTAAGGACTCTTTTTGGGGTTGTATCGCGTTTTAACTCCACAACAACCCGAATGCCTCGTCTATCGGACTCGTCACGAAGATCGGTTATTCCCTCGAGCCGTTTTAATTTTGCCAACTCGGCAATTTTTGCAACCAGTGACGCTTTATTTACCTGATAGGGAATTTCGCTTATGATTATCGCACTCTTCCCCTGGCCTATTTCTTCGATGGTTGCTATGCCTCGAATGAGAATTCTTCCGCGACCTGTTCGATATACATTTCTTATTTCATTGATGTCAAAAATAGCGCCGCCTGTCGGAAAATCGGGTCCTTTTATATATTCCAGTAATTCATCAATCTCGACATTTGATGAAAGGCGCGAAAGTTTTGATTCAAGAGTTTCGGCAAGAGCCTCTTTTTCTGCCTCGGTCTTTTCGACTTCTCCTTCCACTGCTTTTTTGTGAACATTCTCTTTTCCAGTGTCATATGTCGTTTTATCGATGGTGTGAACCACAGCGTCAATCACCTCTCCCAAATTGTGTGGCGGGATTTTGGTCGCCATACCAACCGCAATTCCCTCGCTTCCCATAAGCAAAAGATTTGGAAGTTTTGAGGGAAGATAAACAGGCTCTTTCAGCGTGCCGTCAAAGTTATCCGTGAAGGCGACCGTCTCTTTTTCGATATCAAAAAGCATCTCCATGGCAAGCGGAGTAAGTTTTGCCTCCGTGTACCTCATCGCAGCAGCCGAATCTCCGTCCATTGAGCCGAAATTACCCTGTCCGTCGACTAATGGGTAGCGCATTGAAAAGTCTTGTGCGAGGCGGACGAGAGAGTCATAAATTGCCATGTCTCCGTGGGGATGGTATTTACCCATGGTTTCTCCGACAATCTTTGCCGACTTTGCATATTTTGCCTGTGGAGTAAGGTTCATCTCAGACATTGCATAGAGAACGCGTCTATGAACCGGCTTGAGTCCGTCGCGAATATCGGGAAGCGCACGGCTGACAATAACGCTCATCGCGTAATCAAGATAGGCTTTTTTAGCCTCTGAAGAAATATCAATGTGTTCAAGTTTTCCAATTTCCATAATAAAAGCCTCTTGTTTGAAGTTAAGACAACTTCAAACATCAAGCTTCTACTTTACGTTTGCAATGCCAGTCTCAATTTCCTTAATCGCTGCGTCACGTCCTAACCAGTCTTTCAATTTTACCCACTTGCCTTTATCAAGCTCCTTGTAATGTTCGAAAAAGTGTTTTATTTGAGCTTTGATTTCATCGCTCACATCGGTGATGTCATTATATTGTGAGTAGACATCTCCGGTAACAGCCGGTACCCCCAAAACTTTTGCGTCAACCCCACTTTCGTCTTCCATCTCAAGCATTCCAATCGGTTTGACTGCAACAATTACGCCGGGCATGATGCTTTTTTCGGAAAGCACCAAAACGTCAACAGGGTCTCCGTCTCCACTTAGCGTTGCGGGAATAAAGCCGTAGTTGCATGGGTAGTTCATGGATGTCTTTGAAAAACGGTCAACAACCATAACTTCCATCTCCTTATCAAATTCGTATTTAACATTGGTGTCCTTTGGAATTTCAATCAAAACATTAACTTCCTCAGGTGCATTTTTTCCGTAATGTAATTTCATATGTATGAATTCACCTCCTTAAATATCCAAATTCGCCATTTTGGCGTTTTCTTGAATGAAATGTTTTCTCGGTGGAACCTCTTCTCCCATAAGCATTGAGAATACCAGGTCGCTGTCTTCCG
>JAYRRJ010000145.1:0-10882 GCA_041910135.1 Candidatus Levyibacteriota bacterium | reverse complement strand
TTCGTGTTAAGAACAGTTGACAGTTCTTCATGCCCGTTCTTAAAAAATGTGACTAAAAGATAATTTGGTTTTTCATCACGAATTCCATTGAATGGATTTTTGCTAACGAATTTTCTTAATTGTTCTTCGGAGCGGACTATGGTTGCCCTTGAGAAATTAAGTTTTTTTGGAAATTCTTTCTCAATCTTTTCCTCAAGTTTTTTTATGTCTGTATCACGATATTCAAACACTACATTGCCGCTTGAAATAATTGTTTTAACATTCTGAAATCCCAACTCTTCAAAAAATGTCGTGAGAGGTGCGCTGTGCATGTTGGGGTTGCCCGGGCCGACTCCACGGATAAGCGCAACGTATTTTGTCATGGAGAAGTAGTTATGGTCTATCGGGTTGAAGGATGCCGACGTTATTTCCTTCGCTGTCTTTTATCGAGATATACATTCCTATTCCCTGAATTGGCATCTTTTCTCCCACAACAGTTCCTCCGGCATTCTTAACAGCTTCAATTGACTCGTCCAAATTTTCAACCTGAATTACAATGTGTGGAGTATTAAATCCGTCCTCGTCCTTATATTCGAAAAATCCTCCATTAATAGCTCCCGGATTTATAGCCATCATATTCTCATCAACAGGGGTAGTTCCTGCGAGAACATAGCCTCCCATATCCTCACCGAGTTGGTTCATTTCCCAACCGAATGCTTCGGTGTAAAACTTTGAGACACGTGCTTTATCTTTTGCCGGCATTTCAAAATGTACGACAGGAGACTGTTTCATCTCCTTTAGTATACCACGGGTGTAAAGCTAAGAGAGTACTGTAAGAGAAAGTGTGATTGTTTTGCCGACAACAACGCCCTCTTTTTCCCTTACTGCTTTTTTGAGGGGAAGAACGAAGGTCCCTCCTTTTTCCGGAAATATTGACGTGTTCCACGTGGTTGTTCCAAGAGTTGCTTCGATTGGAATAGAGCCAAATCCGCGCCGAGGCCAATGCCAGTCTTTTTTTATTTCATTTCCTTGTTCTTTTTCGATGGTTATGAAATGCCACGCTCCGTCTCCTTTCCATTGCCAGACGCGGGCGGTAACAATATGTGGTTCGTTTGTAATATTGCTAAGAGTCACTTAGTAGGAGAAAATTCTATTATCCACTCAATACCGTATTTATCTCGAAACATGCCCGCGTATGTGCCCCAGGGACTGTCTCCCATAGTTCCCTCTACTTCTCCACCAACTGACAAGCCGTTGAACAATCTATCTGCCTCTTCGCGACTTTGAGTGTTTACCAAAATTTTGCTTCTGTTTTCATGCTCATTGACTGTCCCCAGAACCTCCGGAACATCATTAGCTGTAAGCGTTGTATTGTTACCAATAGGTAAAGAAATATACATTATTTTGTTTTCTTCTTTTTCAGAAACTTGGAATTCATCGCTTGCGATATCTTTGAAGCGCACTATCTTTGTGAATTCTCCGCCAAAAACTGATTTATAAAAAGTAAATGCTTCTTCCGCATTCCCGTTGAAGTTGATCCAGGGGTTTATTGTAGCCATGCAGTAATAATATCAGATAAAGGTAAGCAGATAAACCGATTTTATTGTGCTCCGCGACTAGTCCTACGAGAGGATCCGGTTTCGCTTTGCTCAACATGAGATTCGGCTGCGCCAAATCATATTCAGTCAGAGCACAAAAAAACCACCGCTTCGGGTGGTCTTTTTCTGCTCCGCGACTAGGATTCGAACCTAGGACCTTGAAGTTAACAGCTTACTGCTCTACCGCTGAGCTATCGCGGATCATTGGTAGAAATCTCAGACTTTCTGAGTGGTACTTATTTTAACACCTTGAAAAATAGAAGTCTAGCCTGAAATAGTATCTTGCCACAGTTTCAGATAGAAAGCGTCTTTGGCGTTAAACAAACTGTTTTTCCCCCACTCTTTGAATCCCAAAGGTAGAAAGCCGAGCCCGTTGAGCATTTTCTATTTGTTGGACCATATTTCAATTTGACAAGAAGTAGTGCTCTATTTCCATTTGATGAATAACACACTCCTTTTTGGGTTTCGTCCAAACAGTTTTGAGTTCTGCCGGTAAAAAAAGTCAGTACTTTGGCGTATGTTGGTGATAGTTCACCGTTTTCAATTAATTTATCTATCCATTCACCATTCTTGGTAAAGTCGGAAACATAATAGGAGTTTTGATCTATTCCTAGTGCTTGGATTACTCCGACCAGCCGAAGAACAGAGATGATTCTTACTTGGTCGGAGATATATGCAAAAGCATTGAGCGCGTCAAGTGAGAATTTGGGGTTTTCTTCGGGCAGCTCTGTGAATACCATATCAGCAGAGTCTGAAGCAAAATTACGTTGAGATGATGAGGCATATGCGTTGCTTGTGCTAAAAAGGATGAGCAGAAAAGCCGAGACAATGAATAATTTCACAATATATTTACCGTAGCACAAACAACAATAACTTTCAGGAATTATTCTAAATAATCACGGAGTTTATTTCCACGAGAGGGGTGGCGGAGTTTTCTCAGAGCCTTTGCTTCAATTTGGCGAATACGCTCGCGGGTGACAGCAAACATACGTCCTACCTCTTCAAGTGTCTTTGGTTTGCCGTCTTTTAAGCCAAATCGTTCTTCCAAAACTCTTCTCTCACGGTCCGAAAGAGTTCCAAGAACCGAATTCAATTGTTCCTTGAGTAGACCCCTCGATGCGGTATCAAAAAGAGTTGGGGCGGTAACGTCATAAATAAAGTCCCCCAAATAACTGTCTTCCTCGTCTCCAACAGGAGTGTCAAGAGAAGCGGGCTGTTGGGAAATCTTGAGAATTTCCCGCACTTTATCAGGGTCAGTCTCTAACTCTTTTGCAATTTCTTCAGGGGTTGGTTGGCGGCCAATCTCCTGCATAAGACGTCTTTGAACACGCATGGTGCGGTTAATGTTCTCAACCATATGAACAGGAATTCTAATGGTTCTTGCTTGGTCTGCTATGGCACGGGTAATAGCTTGCCGTATCCACCACGTGGCGTACGTTGAGAATTTGAAGCCCTTTTTCCAGTCATATTTCTCAACAGCACGGATAAGTCCCTGGTTTCCTTCTTGGATAAGGTCCAAAAGCGTCATTCCGCGACCTACGTATTTTTTGGCGATAGATACAACGAGTCTGAGGTTACTTTCTACAAGTTTTTTGCGTGCCGACTCGTCTCCCGCCTCAAGCCTCTTGGCAAGGTCGACTTCCTGTTCAAATGTCAAAAGCGGAATGCGGCCGATTTCTTTCAGGTACATTCTTACCGGATCGCTGACGGTTCCTCCCTGAATAAGATTAAGTGCCTCAAGCTCTTTTTCTAAATCTTCAATTGATTTATGGGTTTCTTTTTCCTGCTCTATTGTTTCGAAAATGTCGATTTCCTTTTTGATGAGCTGGTCATACATGTAATCAAGCTCTTCAAGAAAATGTTCGGGTTTTGGAAATTTTTGGAGAATTTCTTCTTGGGTGATGTACCCTCTTTTTTTCGCGGATGCGAGAAGTTCTTCGATGTGTTCGTTTTTGACAGCGCCTACCCTCATAGTGATGTACTTAAGCGTAGCAAGTCATTTGTTTTAACACAAAAGCTCCCACGCAAAAGAATGAGCTTTATTATATCTCTTTTTTGAACTTTTTTCAAGGCCGGGAGTCTTATTTGAAATGAGAGGCAAGGGAATTGAATTCAACCCGTAGTTTTTGGAGAAGTTCTTCATTTCCCTCTTTTTCCTCTTTTTTTATTTCCTCGGATAAGAGATGTAATTTTTCTTTGATTGCGAGCTGCTTGTATGCTCGCGTGGCTTTTTCAAGTTCATGAGCATACGCCTCTTCAGTCGGAAATTGAGGTAAGGGAGAAAGAAAGTAAAAGTCGAACTGTGAAATAATGTCTTGAGGAAGTAACTTACTAAGCTCCGATATATTCAATTGTTCGCTTGTTTGAAAATAAGTCTTTGTGGTTTCAAAAATTTTTTGTGAAGAGTCTCGGGTAAATCCTACCCCATCAAGAATACTTGCAACAGCAACTACCGCTTCTTTAGGAGTAGACGACTGGAAAATGAGCGTTAAAATATGCTCTTCCGAAAGGTCAAGTTGTGATTTTTTTTCAGCCCTTTTTCTGACAATTTCAGGAGCTTCCGGTTTTTTTGCTTTTTCCACTTCTTTGACGACAGATTCGTATGAGGTGTCAAGGAGTTCGGCGAGCTTTTTCAGATAATGCTCTTTTACTATCTCGTTTTCAATGTCTGTGATATAGGAAAGAGTCCGTGACAAAATGTGCTTTTTCCCCTCAACTGTGGTCGGGTCTTCATTCTGGGCTGCCGAATCGATGATAAAATCATAAATATTCACCTCATTTTTAAGTGCTTTTTTAAATAGCAATGGATTTTCCCGCAAAACCTCATCGGCATCTTTCCCTTCCGGAGGAATAACCACGCTTGCGTTTATCCCTTCGTGGGTAATGAGAGCAATTGAGCGCCTTTGGGCTTCCGTTCCCGCGGGGTCGGTATCAAAGCAAAATACTACCTTTTGGCAGAAGCGCTTCAAAAGGCGTATTTGATTTTCGGTAAGGGCGGTTCCTTTAACAGCAACCGTATTGGTTATTCCCTCTTTAAAAGAGGTGATGACATCAAACTCTCCTTCCATGAGTATTACCTTTCCCTCTTTCTTAATTGCATCTTTTGCCTGATACAGACCAAACACGGTGTCTCCTTTTATGTATACCGGGGTCTCTTTTGTGTTGATATACTTTGGAATTGCTTGGTCGGTAAGGCCTCTTCCTGAGAATGCGACAATATTTCCTCTCGCGTCTTGTATTGGAAAAATTATCCTGTTTTGAAAAAAATCATAGAGTCTCCCATTCCTAAGGGTTGCAACGCCAGCTTCCAAGAGCTCATCTTTTGCATAATGCTTTTTGCCGATAAGGTATGAGGTAAGGGCGCTTGCCTGTCTCGGAGCAAACCCTAAGTTATATGTTTTGACAAGGGCTGGAGTTAGTGCTCTTTTATCGGTGATATACGAAAGCGCGGTTTTTCCGCTTGGGTGTTCTGTTAAAAGGTAGTGGTAAAACTGAGAGGCAAGGTGGTTTATTTCATAAATCCTTGTTTTTTTCTCGTCTTGTTTTGTGCGGAACACTGTTTTTGTAAGAGTGATGTTTGCCTTGTCTGCCAAGAGTTTTAGAGCTTCGGAAAAATCAACCCGTTCATATTCTTCGACGAAAGTAAAAACGTCTCCCCCTTTATTGCATCCAAAACAATGCCATATTTGCCTTTCGGGGGAGATAACAAATGAAGGAGACTTCTCGTTGTGAAACGGGCAAACAGCTTTGAAATTTCTTCCCGCTTTTTTAATCGGAATATAACTTCCTATAATGTCGGCAACATCCAATTTCTGTTTGATACGTTCAACATCGTCCATAATTTGAGAGTTAGTTATTGTCCTTAGTTTATAGTTTATCGGGCAAGAATTATCAACTCGCTACAAACAGTGGGGCAAATACTATAAACTATTCTCATGGTTTCAAAAGTCTTGTCCGCAACGGTTGTTGGTCTGGACGGCGTTTTAATTGAGGTTGAGACGGATATTTTAAACGGTCTTCCGTCTTTTACGATAGTCGGTCTTCCTGACAAGGCAGTTGAGGAATCGAAAGAACGTGTCCGCTCGGCGATAAAAAACTCGGGAGCAGAATTCCCGACAAAAAAGGTGACCGTCAATCTTGCGCCCGGGGATCTCCCGAAAGAAGGTCCGGCTTTTGACCTTCCTATAGCGGTTTCAATTCTTCTTTCATCAGGACAACTCGTTTTTGACTCTTCTACCACTCTTTTTGTGGGAGAGTTGTCGCTTAATGGCGAGCTCAGACTTTCAAAAGGGATACTTCCCATAGTTCTTGCCGCAAAAGAGAAGGGGTTGATGAGTGTTTTTATTCCGCAACAAAACGAGAAAGAGGCAGAAGTAGTGCAAGGAATAGACATCTGCCCGGTTAAAAATCTTAAAGATCTTTTCAACCATCTCGTAGGGAACAAGAAATTGGTTCCTGTTCGTCCAATTTCTTTCGAGGAAGAAATCGAAGGAGAAGAATACGACTTTGACATGAAAGATATTAAAGGGCAAGCGTACGTAAAGCGCGCTGTTGAGGTTGCAGTTGCGGGGGGACACAATATTCTTCTTAAAGGTCCGCCGGGAGCAGGGAAAACGTTGATTGCCAAGACCATTCCCTCGATTCTTCCCCCACTCTCTTTTGACGAGGCATTGGAAGTTACAAAAATCTATAGTATCTCGGGGCTTTTACAAGGGAAATCAATACTCCGAACGCGTCCTTTTCGAAGTCCACATCACACTACCTCTCATGTCGGACTCGTGGGGGGAAGCGCAAATCCACGGCCGGGGGAAATATCTTTGGCTCATAGAGGGGTGCTTTTTTTAGATGAATTGCCCGAATTCTCAAGGTACGTTCTTGAAGCGCTTCGTCAACCATTGGAGGACGGAACGGTTAGTATCTCTCGGGCACGCGAGCGGGTAAATTTTCCGTGTCGATTTATGCTCGTAGCAGCAGCCAATCCATGCCCATGCGGCTACTATGGCGACAACACAAAGGTTTGTACTTGCTCTTCAAGTCAGGTGTTAAAGTATCAGAAGAAATTGTCTGGCCCTCTTCTTGACAGGATAGACATTCATATAGATGTTCCTGCCGTAAAGGTTGAAAAACTTGTTGAAGAAAATGACGAGGCAGAAGACTCGGCAACGGTAAGAAGGCGGGTCGTAAAAGCCCTTCAAAAACAACGAAAACGTTTTGTGGGGAAAAAGATTATAATGAACAGCGAAATGTCATCACGGGACCTCAAAGAACTGCTATTAATCGAAGATGAGGCAAAGGCGGTTATGAAAGAAGCTATGAAAACTCTTGCCCTTTCCGCGCGTTCGTTTAACAAAGTGTTAAAAGTCGCCCGAACCATTGCCGATTTGGCATCTTCAGAAAAGGTTGCGTCCGAGCACATATTGGAAGCACTTCAATACCGTCCAAGAACTATAGAATAGCCATGAGAAAAATAGCAATCTTTATTTTTTATTCCTTTTTCCTTCTTATTATAGGAAGGAATCTTCTTTTTATTCCCCAAATAAAATTGGGTGGTGACTCGAAAATAAAAGATACGGAACAGATACGGGAAGACGTAATTGATTACCTCAAAACACAACAGGGAGAATATAATGTTTGCTACTATGATTTGGTTACCGACGAAGACTTTGCTATTCATCCCGACACCGTGCTTACAGGTGCGTCACTTAACAAGCTGCCAATAGTTGCCTACCTCTATCACTTGGCTTCAAAAAAAGAAATCGACTTGCAAGACACTATAGTTATACAGAAATCGGATATTCAAGATTACGGCACGGGAGTTATCCGCTATGAAGAACCCGGAAAGACATACACCCTGCAATACTTGGCCCAGCTTGCTTTGCAAAAATCAGACAACACTGCCGCTCATGTTCTCGAAATCCGTCTTGGAGAGGACAATGTCCAGGCTTATGCTTATCAAATAGGAATGAGTTCAACCAATATGGTAGATAACGATATATCGTGTCGAGACGCCGAGACATTTTTTAAATATCTCAATAAAAACAAAATCGCAAATCCTGCCCTTTCAAAAGAAATGCTTGGGTATCTTGAGAATACCGATTTTGAAGACCGGCTTCCCCGCTTCTTACCAAAAGAATTACACGTGTATCACAAAACCGGAGACGGGGTAAATTTCATTCATGATGCCGGGATAATTTCCAACGGAAAAAGCCCATTTGTGCTGGTTGTGACTTCAAGCAATATTCCGGATGAAGACAAAGCAAAAACAGTAATTGGAACTATCGCAAAAATTATCTTTGAAGGGCGCGGAAAAAAGTAGTTTTCCCCTATAGTATGCTTTATAATACATGCTGAGTTGAGTTTTCGCGCCGCGACAATTGCTTTTGAGGATGCGGAAACGCTCCTTGAAAACTTGCGAACACTCAAAATTCTCTAAAGGAGGCTTGCTTGGCTAGGTTTTCTATCCTTGGCATGGCAGCGGCGGGCATCGCAATGCTCCTCGCGACACTTACCATGCTGCCCTCACACGCGGGCATCGCTTCGGCAGGGTGCACCACCCCTACCCCAACGGTAGGGGGACGCAACCTCCCGTACAAGGTGTATGCCGTGAATGTTGGGTCCGATAGCGCTTCGGGTTCGTCGACCCCGGCCCAGCCGACACTCACGCCGACTCCGGTACCCTGCGCAACATCAGGGCCTTCTGGTTCGGCTACATCAACGGCAACGGCAACTGCCGTTTCCACCAACACTCCCGTTCCGACCGGAACAGGGACAACTACGGTGCCTACAAGCACCCCGACACAGGTGGTAACGCCTCAGCCAACCGTTTCGGCGACGGCAAGTTCGTCGCCCACGGCGACAAATACGGCGGTGCCTACAAGCACCCCCACACCGACTTCGACGCCTCAGCCGACGCCCACGGCAATGGCGACACCGAGTCCCACCCCGTCGCCTACACCGACCGTGGTACCGTGCACGCCGGGTGGACAGCTAATAACCGACTTTTTCCTAGTCGGCGAACCGGCAACACTTCCCATTCCTGGGCCGCTGACAGTCTCTTCCTGGAATTGGTGTCCCGGGAGTACCGTGACGGCGTCAATCCCGCTCACGTCCTCTCCTACCCCAATTCAATGGGTGGCCTTCACGTTCTTCTTCGACCCGGGTGGACCGAGCGACGGTCATGTCGAAAAGATCATCACCGTGCCGGTTTCCGGCACAACGTCCAACGGAACGTGGAGCGTGACCGTCACGATGCCTATCGACGCCACAATCGTCCATACGCATCGGATAGATGTTACGGTTCAGAACGGCTCGACCGACACGTTTGGCGGTAACCCGCCCGGTAGGGTTGTTCTTACGTATTCAGAGAACCACTAGGAGGTGTTCGCAAGCTGGGGCGGGACTTGTTCCCGCCCCTTTCTTATCAGCAAAAGATTTGAGCTGAGAAGAAGCCACAGGCATGAGCCTGTGCGGTTTCATAAAATAAGAGAGGTTAAATTTTCATATTCTTCTTTAATATTTTGAGAACCAAATAAACTACTGGTTGTAACAAAACGGCTCGCTCCGGCTCCTTTTGCCGCAACAATTGTTTCATCATTTATTCCCCCATCAACTTCAATTGGCAAGTATCCGTGCGTTTGTTTTATTTTTTTTACTTTTCCCAACAATTCCGCTTGGAATGCTCGCCCCGATTCTCCCGCTTTGATAGTCATGATAAGCAGACAGTCAAGAGTATTTAGATTGAGGTTGTTAAGAATCTCAAGCGAGGTGGGCCCATCAATAGCAAGACCCGCTGCCCCATACTGTTGTGCTTGAGCTACAAATTCGATAGGGTCGGGCATCATTTCAACGTGCCCCAGAAATCTCTCAAAACCCGCATCTGCCCAAGCTTTGAGATGTTTTATAGGATTTTCAACCATCATATGTACTTCAAAAAGAGCCTTGTCGGTGTACGGTGCAAACGCTTGAGGAGCATCAAACGTCTTGCGGGGAACAAACATTCCGTCCATGAGGTCTATATGAACGGTTTTTGCAAAAGGCAATATTTGGTGTAACTTTTTTTCAACATTAACCCATTCTACTTCGTTGATTCCGGGGATTACTTCATTCATTTTCCAGTTGGTAAATTTTGTCAATTCTTCTGACGTGCCGTTCTTCATTTGTGAATGCCGTGTTTATGAAAAGCTTGATGAACATAACTGCCTGTTCGTTGGTAACAAACTGAGAGCCTATGGAAATAACATTGGCATCATTGTGTTCTCTGGAAAGGCGCACGTTTTCCTCATTAAATGCAATAACCGCACGTACTCCATTTATTTTGTTGGCAACAATAGCCTCGCCTGTACCGGATTTCCCAAAAACAACACCAAATGAGCCCGGATTTTCTCCTACTTTTTGTGCTGCGATTTTTATAAGGTCTGGATAATCGTCGTGCGGGTCGAATTGAAAAGCCCCGCAATCTTCAACGTCGTACCCACCGTTTTTCAGCTCATTTTTAACATATTCCTTGAGTTCAAATGCTGCGTGGTCGGTAGCCAAATAAATTTTCATAGTTAATTATAGCTTCTCAATTGAAATCTCAAGACTTCCTGCTTTTTCTTCCATTTCTTCCCTCGTGAGCTGTCCGGTGTGTGCGCCGACTTTTGACATAACACCGGCAGAATTTAGCACCCCCCACTTCATGCATTCGACAATGTCTTTCCCATCAGTATGTGCTGCCAAAAAAGCACCCGCGTAAGCATCCCCAGCTCCTGTCTTTTCGTGTCCGGAGGGAGGAATCGCCGCTATTTTATGTATAGCTGAGTTATTGTCAACAGCGTACGCACCATTTGCACCATCGGTTATGGAAAGGAACTCCGGTCCGTTACTTCTAAGAAAAAGCAACAGTTCTTTTGTGTCCGCTGTCGGCCCGGATAGTTTTTCCGCGATTTTTCTGGCTTCTTCCATATTACAGAAAAGCATTTTTGACTGGTGAAGTGTTTTTATGAAAGTATCGTTGATATCTTTCATTTGTGTCGAACCAGGAGAAAATGCTAACGCGACGTTGCGAGATATCGCATATGACAATATTTTTTCATACGCTTCCTCCCACACGGGTCCGATAGAGGTAAGGTATATATGAGTTGGTGGAGTTTCTATTTTGCTTTCATTAAATCCATAAGGAAATTCTGGATGCGAAGAGAATATTGTTCTATCTGTTTGAAAATCAAAAATAAGAGAGAGCGGTCCATTCGGCGAGTTGGTATCTTCATAATAGAGTTTAATTCCCTCCTTACTAAATTGGTCTTTAATAAAAGATGATAAGGGGT
>JAYRRJ010000144.1:0-2869 GCA_041910135.1 Candidatus Levyibacteriota bacterium | reverse complement strand
TTTGCCTCTCGTTCGATTAAAGATGCTTCAATAATTATTTTTGAAAGCCCCGGGGTGTTTTTTGAAAGACCAATAGTCCCAATTTTTGCATAAAAATTATTAGTAAATATTGAAATAATCGTCTCAATATCGGCGTCTTTTGGAACTAAATAAGTATCGGGGAAAAGATAGCCTTCCTCATTCTTTAGCGCTTCCACCCAAGACTCTTTATAGGTAGGAATATTTTGTTTTAAGATTGCAGCGATTTCCTCGGCGCGGTATCCTTCCGGAATAGTTATCCATGAATCTATCGTACCATGGCCTAATGTGTCCATAATTTTTGGTAAATCCATGGAAGGTGAGAGTCTATAAGAACCCGCTTGAATGGCCCTATCCAAATTATTTTGTTTTATGAATAAGAAAAACACGACGGGATCACGGATAAGCCCTTCTGCCTTAAGCTCGTTTCCAACCGTCCGTATAGCCGTCCCTTTGGGAATTACAAATAACTTTTCGGATTTATCCTTCGGATTGACTGCTGAGATACCGTTCCTCCACCACGCAAGAAAACCGACGACAAGAACTATAGCCAGGATAAATACAATAAAACCCTTTCGCATAACAACTTTCAACATTTTATCATAGGATTTTCTCGAATTATTCAACCTCAAAAATGGGGAACATCTCGAGGGAATCGGATGCCTCCGAAAGTCTGTGTTCGGTTTCGCTATACATATCAAATAAAATTTCTCTCGCATTTACCGTATCGCCAATTCTTTTATGAAGATATAGACCTGCCTTGTGATCTTGGGGAGCTCCTAAGACTTTTGCAATAATTGTGAGGTTTGTACTTTTTATTCCTTTTACTACTCCTTTTTTGTCTGCCCCAACAGCTTTTGTAAACGGTCCTGCGTGAAGTTTGTCAGACGTTATGGATGCATCCCCTTTTTGCGCATCAATTATTTCCATCATTTTTTTATGCGCTCTGCCTGATACCAAAATTTCCGTAGCCCAGGCAAGTGTCGTTTCAAATGAAGCTGCTTCATCCTTTATCGGACCTTTAGCATCCTCAAGACAAAGTTGGAGAAGACGTGCAGCCAGGTCGAGTGATTTTTTTTCGAGAGGCAATGGTCTGTCTTTTGCTTGTTCCAAAACTTTTAGAGCGTCGGCAGCTTCAAGTAGAGGCCCAATACCGTTACCGGCGGGCTCGGATGCATGAGTTACAATCGCTTCAAGCTTTATATCGAACCGTTTCGCTAAATATTTGAATTTTTTTGCAAGACTTTCCGCATCTTCCTTATGATGGACTTTCATTGTTGAACCGTAGGGGATATCAATGACAACGTGATTTGAGCCGAAAGCAACTTTTTTTGCCATGACAGAAACGAGAATTTTATCATAGCTCTCAAGCGCTAAAGGCTCTTCTACATGAATAATCTCGTCATCTGCAGGCGCGATTTTGAAACTTCCTCCCCACACAATGCACGCATTGGTTTTCTCGACAATTTCGTAAATTTCTTTTTCGTCAAAAGTAACTTTTGCTATCGTTTCCATCGAATCGGCCGTTCCGGCAGGCGTGGTAATTGCGCGAGAAGAACTTTTTGGAATGGTAAACCCTGCAGAAGCAACAATCGGCACGACTATCATCGTAGCCCGCGTTCCGGGCAAACCCCCAATAGAGTGTTTATCAGCTACAATTCCTTTAAAATGCAGGTGTTCACCGGTCTCAACCATCGCCTTTGTCAAATAATAAATCTCATCATACGTAAAACCTTTTGAATATCCGGAAGCGGCAAAGTAGGTGGTCAAAACATCACCCAATCTGTCGTGGGCAATCTCATCCATAATTGCATAGATTTCTTTATAAGAAAGAGTTTTTCCTATCAATTTTTTTTGTATGGCTTTTAATGCCTCTTCATTATTCGTCATTTGTTAACCCCCACCCTTTAAAGATTCGAGTGCTGTCCTAAAAAATCCTCGCACAATCCGCATCGTATGGTAAAAGAAAAACATCAGAAGCTGCTGGACCGCAGGCCAGATATTGTAGAAAAAGCGGTAAATTCTCTCTTTCCAGACCTGTAGCGCGTGCTCTTTTTGGAGTTGAGCATCATTATATTGAGAGTAATTGTTAACTTGATTTGGATCCATTTTATTAACTATATATTAAATATGCCGACTTCTAAACTACTCTTCCTGCAAACTTGCTCTTACAACCAAACGCTTCCAAGTTGTCCCCGGAGGAGTACAGGTAATAATTGTTATATAGCTATTGTCATACGCTTGAGAAAAAATATTGGGGTCATTCGAGTCAACAATGGTTTTTGAGAAAACCTTATAGCGGTAGTCTTGATTATTGACCGTAAGCAAAATTTCATCTCCGTCTTTTAGTAAATGGAGATGGGCAAAAATTGCCATATAATTTTTTGGGTCAAACCATTGAGGAAGTGTTGAATGACCAAAAATAACCGATGTACCGTTTTCCGTCGGGCTTTTTGAAGTTGAAAAATATTGCACCAAATGTTTTGAAAGATCGAAATCAACGGCAGACACTTTCATATGAGAAATATTTTGTGATGGAATGGAAAGTTCGTATTCGGCAACTTTTTGAAGTGCTTTCTTGTCTCGTCGGGCATTCGGAAACCAATTCCGGGCGTCAGCAAAATTTGCCGTCATATTACTGATACCCGAGCTAAATAATCCCTTCATCGAACTTCCCCCACTCAAGACAAACCGCTGGGGAAGCGGGGTTTGGATATCGCTACCAGCAAATGCTGACGACAGATATAGGTGATACGACAAAACCGGAAAAAAGAAATACAACAATAAGATTAGTCCAAAACAAATACTTGTCAGACCTAAGACTTTTTTCCGTTTTCGAAAAAACGGGGCA
>JAYRRJ010000143.1:0-1603 GCA_041910135.1 Candidatus Levyibacteriota bacterium | reverse complement strand
TATACAAATATTAAAAAACCTCTTTACTATCAGGAGAATAAAAAACGATACAAGAAATTTCACAACAAACTCATTCATGTGGTTGTTCATGACAGTCCAAATGTATCACACCCGTGGATAATCGAACATTTTTTGATGGCGGCTGCCGCACGAGGCTTAACAACGGCGAAAGGAGATGACACAATTTTAATTTCAAATTTGGATGAAATTCCTAATCCTCAAAAAATATTGGAATATCAAAAAAGGCCCGGTAAAATGAAAGTTTTTGAGCAAGAATTTTTTTATTATTATTTAAATTTCCGCTCAACAAATAGGAAGTGGTTGGGTCCTAAAATGTTGAAGTATCGAGATTTTCTTAAGTATCAGGACGCTTACGTAATACGGCATAGTCCCAATGACGTTGTTATTCATGAGGGAGGTTGGCATTTTTCCTATATGGGCGGAATTAAAAAAATCCGTGAAAAAATGGCAACGGGTTCACATCAGGAATTTAACAATGACAAATACAATACGAAAGAGAAAATTCTAAGAGCGATGCTTGAAAAAAAGGATTTTCTTAATCACGGAGATAAATTTGACATTATTCCAGTCAGCCAGCTTCCTGTGTACATCCAGAATAACATCACAAAATATAAAACTATGATAATAAGTGAGACCCAAAGGATAAAATTTATGAGGCGCTATACATTTGCTCTGGAGGCAATACACACATTACGGATATTCTATCGAAAAATACGTGCATTCATAAAAACACATGAATAATAACTGCATACTCTGCGGAAAGAAAAAGCACCACAAGCTGTACGATATCAAGGGTTATTCCATCAATAAATGCAACAACTGTGGACTCATATCAACACTACCCTCTCCTTCACGAAAGGAGCTTGATAGATACTACCGAAAGTTTTCCTTTGATGACGGGTTTTCCTTTGAAAAAAATTTAAGGATAGACGCAAGAAGGAGCCTACGGAATTTGAGAAAAATCGGATTCACAAATGGAGAACTTTTAGATATCGGATGCGGAGCAGGATTTTTCATGGATGAGGCAAGAAGAAAAGGTTGGAAAGTTACAGGAATTGATTCAGCCAAAAAGCCGGTCGAATATGCCCGGCAAAAACTAAAACTCAATGTCACTCAAAAAGCTTTTAAAGAATATAAAACGCATCAGCGATTCGACATCGTCTCTCTTCAACAAGTTATCGAGCATCTTTCCAATCCGGACGATGTTTTAAAAAAAATGAGAAAACTTCTCAGAAGAGATGGTATCGTATGCATTTCAACTCCCAACATAGACAGCTGGCTTCATAAAATATTAGAAGAGCGATTTAACTACTTTATTCCTCCGGAGCATCTCGTTTACTATTCACCTAAAACACTGCGAAAAGTACTGGAAAAAAACGGATTTGAAGTAATTCGCATTACCAGTTACGGGTATCCGATGGACATAGGGGGAATTTACCGTGCCTTAAGGGAAGGAATGAAACATACGGTGAATTCCGAGGCAACAAAAACAGTTAAAAGAAAGCTGGTGACTCAAAAAAAGCAAAGTGTAAAAAATTTCATTTTTGAAAATTATATATGTCAATATGGATATCCGATTCTT
>JAYRRJ010000142.1:0-14456 GCA_041910135.1 Candidatus Levyibacteriota bacterium | reverse complement strand
AATCGTGGATTTCTTTTATGCTACGGGCTCTTAACGAAAGATACTTGAGAGCTCTGTCAAAAGGGGCGATAGGAACTTTAGGGGAAAAACGACTACTATTCTTCGTCTTCATCTTCGTCGTCTTCAGTGCCTACAGATATCATTGGTTTACCGGCTGTTGCACTTTGCATTGCCTCTTTCATAATTTTTTCTCGTATTTCGGGGTTTTCGATAAGAAATTGTTTTGCGGCCTCGCGCCCTTGCCCCAGCATTTCTTCTCCATATCTTAAAAATGCTCCGCTTTTACTAACTACTCCCGTTTCAATAGCAACGTCCAAAATTCCACCTTCCTTAGAAATTCCGGTTGCAAGAATGTCAAATTCCGCCATTCTAAAGGGCGGGCTAACTTTGTTTTTTACCACCTTGACCCTTGTTCTATTTCCAATTACTTTGTCACCCTGCTTTAGCGTCTCAATTCTTCTGACATCGAGTCTGATTGATGCATAAAATTTAAGGGCCATGCCTCCTGTGGTTGTCTCAGGATTTCCGAACATAACCCCAATTTTCTGTCTGAGCTGATTGGTAAAGATAAGAACGGTGTTGCTTTTTGCGATAACTGCGGTCAGTTTTCTGAGGGCTTGTGACATAAGGCGTGCCTGCATTCCCATGACTGAGTCTCCCATCTCGCCTTCAATTTCGGCACGGGGTACAAGAGCCGCAACAGAGTCTATAACAAGAACATCAATTCCACCGCTTCGTATCAAGGACTCTGCAATCTCTAGCGCTTGCTCACCCGTATCGGGCTGGGATATGAGAAGTTCGTCCAAGTTTACACCTATCGTTTGGGCCCATACTGGATCTAATGCGTGTTCGGCATCAATAAAAGCCGCAACACCACCCCTTTTTTGAGCTTCGGCAATAACCGAAAGGCAGACTGTTGTTTTTCCAGACGCTTCGGGTCCGTAAATCTCAACAATTCTCCCACGGGGGAGCCCTCCAACGCCGAGAGCAATATCGAGCGGGAAAGCACCTGTGGGTATCACATCAATGGCCATCTTGGCCGCAGCATCGCCGAATTTCATGATAGAACCATGTCCGTATTGTCTTTCGATTTGTTCCATTGCCATCTGAATGGCGCCCATTTTTCCCGAAGCGGAAGCTTGTCCATTTGGCATTGTTTTAGCAGATTTGGAGGATAATCGTGGCATAAAGTATGGTCATTGTATCAACTTTCCAATTCAATGCAATAGGTTAAAAATTGTGAACAGCCCTTTTGGCAGTTCTCGTACTTTTCTGTTACAATATCCACACGAAAGAGGCAGGAAATAACTTCCTAGAGTGCAGCGCAGAGCTTGCACCTCTCGCTTCGCTCGGGGTGTGGTTTAACGGTAAATAAAATTTGCCGTCAAACCAGCATCCACAATATATATTTTTTAAAATGCGACAAACCGCATTTTAAAACATAAATCGGGGTGTGGTTTAACGGTAGAATGTACGGCTGGGGGTCGTGCGGCCAGGGTTCAATTCCCTGCACCCCGACTGAATAGAATGAAGGAGCGGCAAAGGGAGCAAGGTTCTGAGCGCATGATTCTTATGCGTAGCAAAGGTTCTGAGCACACGATTCTTATGCGTAGCAAAGGTTCTGAGCGCAGCGAATGGTTCTTATTCCCTGCACCCCGACATCGGTTTTATGTATTTCCTTACTAAATTGCTGACGAATAGGCATATTCGGCATGGCATTTCAACGAGTGAGAGTGGCAACATGTCCTTTGAGTACGGGGATAAGGATAAGGTTGTTGAGAATAGACGTGTATTTTTAGATGAGATACGCATCCCGGTCGAACGGGCAGTATTTCTAGATGTGCAGCATGGGAATAAGATTATCCAGGCGACCAATAGCCTTGCCGGTGTAGGATTTTATTCCCAAGAGACTGCTATCAAGGCAGATGGAATAGTCACCAACGAGAAGAATTTGGCACTTATTGTTCTGACTGCCGACTGTATACCGGCCATATTCTACGATCCGGGAAATGACCTTTTGGGCCTTGCACATATAAGCCGTCACAACACGCAGACAGGGTTTGCTCAAGCTTTTGCTTCATTCCTCAAGAGAGAATTCGGCACAAATTTACAAGAATTAAAAGTATTTTTTGCCCCCGCAATACAAAAAGAGTCATATATTCTTCCGGAGTATCCTCAGGGATTTGATTTGACCGGAGAAAATGTAAATCAATTGCTCCTGAAAGGGGTTGTTGAAGAAAATATATTCGTCGATCCGACTAATACTGCCCGTACTTTTGAATTTTTTTCCCACTACCGTTCGGTACGGGGAGGAGAACGGGAAGGCCGTTTCGCAACAGTGGCGATGTTGGTGTAAACTGTTTATATGGATAAGGGAACCTTGACTGTATCTAAACAAAGATTTGTTCAGAATAATTCCCATCTAGTAAAAGGACATTGTGTGCCTTGCGAGGGTGGCGTTGAGCCAATGAAAGAAGAAGAAGTCGCTACCTACCTCACTCTTCTTAAAACTCCTTGGGAGGTTGAAGAAGGAAAAAAAATTGAGCATAAATACAAATTCAAGGATTTCAAAGAGGCGATGGTGTTTGTAAATAAAGTTGCCGATTTAGCAGAAGCTGAAGGTCATCATCCTGACATCGAAATCTCGTACAACAAAGTAGAAATTGAACTTACGACTCATGCGATTAAGGGTCTTTCAACCAACGATTTCATACTCGCATCAAAGATAGAACTATTAGTATAGAGTCATTGCGTTGCGGAATGCAATAATATGACTCATTGTTTTTCCCCTATTTTTTCTTCATAATAAAATCAGAGGGTTTTGTGCCCTTTTTGCTTCATATGGAGAAAAGATTGAAAGTACTCATGTTCGGATGGGAGCTTCCTCCTTTCAATAGCGGAGGATTAGGTGTAGCTTGTTATGGTCTTTCAAAAGCCATGTCAAAAAATGCTGATATTCTTTTTGTTTTACCAAGAAAGGTTGATGTGAGCGCTGACTTTGTTAAATTATTGTTTGCCAACAATATTCGGGTAACCACAATCGATTCGCCATTAAAGCCGTATCTTACTCCTGCAGGATACAAATTGCTCGCAGAGGACGTGACAATATATGGGAGTAATCTTTTTGAAGAAGTGATGCGGTATGCGGTTGAAGCAAGAAAAATTGCAATGCAGGAAGAATTTGACATTATTCATGCTCATGATTGGCTTTCCTTTCCGGCAGGAATTGCTGCAAAAGAAGTAAGCGGGAAACCCTTGGTTGTTCAGCTGCATTCAACAGAATACGATAGGTGTGGTGGTCTCAACCTCAATCAGGGAGTATATGACATTGAGAAAAAGGGAATGGAACTTGCAGACAGAGTCATTGGGGTAAGCAATCTTACAAAAGCAATTATAAAAGAACATTATGGAATTGCCGATTCAAAAGTATTTACTGTACATAACCGTATAAATGCCGACGAATATAATCAGGATGTTGAGGATAGAATCTTCCGTATTAAAAAGGACGGAAAAAAAGTCGTGTTATTTGCGGGACGCATAACTCTTCAGAAAGGACCGGATTACTTCTTACAGGCAGCTAAAAAAGTTCTTGATTACGAAAAGAATGTCCTATTCGTTATGGCCGGCAGTGGTGATATGGAGTATAAAATTATGAGAGACGCGGCAGACATGGGAATTTCCGATAAATTCATATTTACAGGATTTTTGCGAGGAAAAGAACTCTCCCACATTTTCAAAATGGCCGATATTTTTGTCATGCCGTCGGTTTCGGAGCCTTTCGGTATAGCGGCGCTCGAATCCATAGTGCACGGAACACCAGTGATATTGTCAAAACAATCAGGGGTATCGGAGGTTGTTCAGAATGCCCTTAAGGTGGATTTCTGGGACACAGATGAAATGGCAAACAAGATACTTTCAATTTTGAAGCACAAGTCTCTGCATTCTGTTTTAAAAGAAAACGGGGAAAATGAGGTGAAGGTTTTCACTTGGGATACCGCAGCAGACGAATGCTTACGGATTTATAAAGGGATGATTCACTGACATATGAATATTTGTATATATTTTCAAGTACACCAACCGTATAGAGTTAAAAAATACCGGGTTTTTGATATCGGCAATAATTCTTCGTATTTCAATGCGGATGATCAAACAGATCTTAATAACAGAAAGGTATTTGAAAAAGTAGCAAATAAATGCTATCTTCCGGCCAATAAGATTTTTCTTGAACTTCTTCAGAAAAATCCTCAATTCAAAATCTCATACTCACTTTCCGGTGTTTTTATGGAGCAAGCTGAGGAATTTATGCCCGAAGTTATAGAAAGTTTCCAAAAACTGGTTGCAACCGGAAGGGTCGAGATACTTGATGAAACCTATTATCACTCACTTTCTTTTCTTTATTCACGCGAAGAGTTTGAAAGCCAGATAAAGCTTCATAGGAAAAAAGTGGAAGAACTTTTCAATGTGTCGCCTTCGGTTTTTCGGAATACTGAGCTTATATACAATGACTATATTGGTCAAATTGTCGAAAGCCTGGGCTATAAGGGTATTCTAACCGAAGGTGCCGATAAAATTCTTGGTTGGCAAAGCCCTAACTATCTGTATAAGGCATATGGCACTCAAAATCTTAAGTTGCTTTTGAAAAATTACAAATTGTCCGACGATGTTGCTTTTAGATTTTCCGAAAAAACCTGGAAGGAGCATCCGTTAACCGTAGACAAGTACGTGCAATGGCTCAATATTCCACAGGGAGACGTCATCAATCTCTTTATGGATTATGAGACCTTCGGAGAGCATCAGTGGGAAGACAGCGGAATTTTTGAGTTTCTTAAACACTTTCCGGGAGAGGTTTTGAAAAATCCCCATAATGCTTTTATGACTCCGTCCGAAGCTGTAGAAAAACTAAACACAGTCTCGGAGCTTTCTGTACCAAATTATATCTCGTGGGCAGATACGGAAAGAGACCTTTCTGCGTGGATGTCAAACTCAATTCAGCATGATGCAATGCAAAAATTATTTCAGCTTGAAAAGAGGGTAATAGGAAGTTCCGACCCGGTTCTTATTCATGACTGGAGGAAACTTACTACATCAGACCATTTTTATTACATGTGCACCAAATGGTTTTCGGATGGAGATGTTCACAAATATTTTAATCCGTATGAGACACCATATGATGCTTTTATTACCTTTATGAATGTTCTTAAGGATTTGGAACTACGACTCTCTCAACTAGAGCAGCAGTATGATGGTGCTGCGAGTACTTCAAATTAATCATCATTATAATATGCCTGATATTGTTCTTGGAAACGGAACTACCCTTATCGGTATTGATAGAAATGCCCAGCTTCGGGATTTGTATTATCCTTTTGTAGGGCTAGAAAATCAGGTGGGGGGGAGTTATAGGCATAGGGTAGGGATATGGGTTGATGGAAAGCTTTCCTGGTTATCTGATGGGCAATGGAACTTTACCGTCTCCTCGGGCAACGAGACCATGTCGGGGGAAACAAGGGCGGTGAATGAGGAGCTTGGCATTGAGATTTTTTTTGAGGACGTTTTATATAACGAAAGCAGTATCTTTTTTAGGCAAATTACGGTAAAGAATCTACGCAACGAAGCGCGACATATAAAGATATATTTCTATCACGAGTTTGAGCTTTATGAATCCCGTCGTGGCGACACTGCGTACTACTCGCCTCAAAAAAAAGCAATTATTCATTATAAGGGAAGAAGGGTGTTTTTTATTAATGCTTTGTGCGACGGGATGAGTATTGATGATTATACGGTTGGGCTTTTTGGAATAGAAGGAAAAGAGGGGAGTTATCTGGATGCTGCGGATGGAAAATTATCACAGAATGCAATAGAGCATGGCAAGGTTGATTCGTTGATGGGTATCTATATGGATATTGGTGGTAATTCTGAGAAGAGAATTGATTATTGGATAGCAATTGCCAAAACAATTCAGGAGGCGTCCGACCTTAATGATTACGTTTTGGATAGAACAAGTTCATATCTGATGAAAACGGCCAAAGATTTCTGGCATGCATGGGTAAATGAGAGGAGTTTTAGTTTTTACCATTTGGATGATGGAATTGTGGATCTTTTTAAGAAGTCATTGTTGATTTTACGGGCACATGTTGATGACAATGGTTCTATTCTGGCATCCGGTGATTTGTCGCTTCTTCAATACGGACGTGACACATACGGGTATATGTGGCCAAGGGACGGGGCTCTTTCTGCCGTCGCTCTTGATAAAGCCGGTGATTATAACGTTTCAAAACGGTTTTTTGAATTCTGCAATGAGGTAATAACGAAGGATGGATATTTCATGCATAAATATAGGCCCGATAAATCGCTTGGGAGTTCGTGGCATGCATGGGTAAGAAATGGAAGCATGCAGTTACCTATCCAAGAAGATGAAACTGCGCTAGTTTTATACTCACTTTGGAAGCATTACGAATTTTCAAAAGATTTAGAATTTATTGAGTCAATTTATAACTCACTTATCAAAAAATCTGCCGATTTCATGGTCAATTACATAGACAATGCTACAGGTCTTCCAAAGCCAAGTTATGACCTGTGGGAGGAAAAATTTGGAACATCTACATTCACCGCTTCTTCGGTATTTGCAGCATTACATGCTGCCTCAAATTTTTCAAAACTCCTTGGAAAAGTACAGCATGAGCAAAAATACGAAGAAGCAGCAGAAAAAATTAAAGAATCAATCTTAAAATATCTATGGAATGAAGAGAAGAAAATGTTTTATAAAATGGTAAATTTTGAAGATGGGGAGCCGATTTATGATAACACGTTGGATTTCTCAAGCATTTATGGAATCTTTAGATTTAGAGTTCTTGACGTATCGGACCAAAAAGTAACCGATTCAATACAGACAATGGAAGATGTGGCAAAAAAAATTCCGGTGGGTGGCATGATGCGGTATGAGAATGATGTCTATCATGTTGGAAATGAGCCGGTGCCGGGGAATCCTTGGATTATTACAACATTGTGGCTTGCGCAATATTATATTGTTGCTGCTCGCGAGGAGAAAGATTTTGACAAGGTCAAAGAATTACTATCTTGGGTGGTTTCGCATAAGGCTTCAACCGGAGTACTTCCTGAACAATTGGATGCTCTGACGGGTCAACATCTGTCAGCATCACCATTGACATGGAGTCACTCGGAGTATGTAAGTACAATTATTAACTATTTGGAAAAGCTTGAGGATTTGGAGATATATGAACAGGATGAAATAAAATCCGAGACAGAGTAGTTACGCTTTCCTTGCTATAGCTTTTTTTACCGATTCCTTTATCGCACGTTTGTCCATGCCGTATTTCGTCAGGAGTTCATCTATTTTTCCGCTTTCACCGAAAGTGTTTTGGAGTCCAACGAATTCTTGAGGAGTAGGACAATTCCTTGCCAGGACTTCCGAAATTGCACTTCCCAGGCCCCCATCAATTTGATGGTCCTCAACGCTTATAACTGCACCTGTCTCTTTTGCAAGTCCGATAATTGTCGCGTCATCCAAAGGTTTCACCGTGTGCACATTTACAACTTTTGTTTCAATCCCTTCGCCTTCCAATTCTTTTGCTGCCAATAATGCTTGGTATACCATGTATCCGGTTGCAAAAATTGTCGCTTGAGGATGTTCCGATACCCAAAAAACTTGTGCTTTTCCGAATTCAAAAGGAGTATCTTCCGTTGTCATTGTAGGAGTGTTACCTCTTGTAAAACGCAGATAAAATGGTCCGTAATTTTCTCCTGCATACATTGTCGCTTTTGCTGCTTGATGAGCGTCACAAGGTACAATGACTCGCATTTTCGGCCACACTCTTGTTATTGCGATGTCTTCAGTCGCTTGGTGAGTGGCTCCATCGGGGCCTGTCATAAGTCCGGCATGGTGTCCTGCAATTTTAACGTTCGCATCGTTATAAATAGCAGTTGTTCTTAATTGCTCCCAATTTCTTCCCGGGGAAAAAGTTGCATATGAGGATATGAAAGCAGCCTTTCCCGATACCCCAAATCCTGCAGCAATCGCTGCCATATTCTGCTCTGCAACTCCTATTTCAAAAAATCTTTCAGGATATTTTTCCGCAAATTTATTCGCCTTGACACTTTCCGTGAGATCTGCAGAAAGCACAACAACGTTCGGGTTTGTTTCTCCAAGTGCCATGAGCCCTTCACCATATCCGGCGCGAGTAGCCACCTTTTCGACGGTATCATTGAATAAATCTTCGTTAAGTTTTAAATCTTGGTTTAACATATTTCCGTTCGTATCATTTTTTTTAGGCCCGTTCAGTTTTTACTTTAAAATAAACATATCTAACTTCGCTAAATGAAAGCTCTTTTTCACATGTTTTTCTAATCTTAATATCTAACTTTTTCGCTTTCAATTGCCTAAAAAAGAGATACTCACTCCATTCTAGCTAATGACAAATAGATAATTTACTGGTGTTCGCTTTCAATTTTTCCTTGCAAGGTTCTTAGTTCGGATAATGCCAGTTTTGCCTCTTTGTCATTTGGAGGTTTTCCATGCCACGTAAAATCATTCTCCATAAAGTCTACTCCTTTACCCGGTATGGTATGGGCGATGATACATGTTGGTCTTTCGCGAACCGCGCGCGCTGTATTTATCGCATCTACAAAACCTCTTATGTTGTTTCCGTCAATTTCCAGCACATTCCAATTAAAGCTCTCATATTTAAGTCGCAACGATTCTAAAGGCATTACGTCTTCAGTATTGCCATCAATTTGAATGTTATTTCTATCAATAATAAGCGTTAAGTTATCAAGTTTATATTTTGGGGCCAGCATCGCCGCTTCCCATGTATTTCCCTCCTGATGTTCACCATCGGATGCTATGCAATATACGTGATAATTTTTCTTATCAAGTTTTGCAGAAAGTGCGATACCAATTGCTTGAGAGAGTCCTTCTCCAAGCGGACCGGATGTTGTTTCTACTCCGGGAAGTGCTGTCCTGTGTGGGTGTCCTTGCAAGCGTGAATTTATTTTTCTTAACGTTTTTAATTCTTCGACAGGGAAAAAACCGGCTTGTGCCATCGACACGTATCGTATCGGACAGATGTGCCCATTTGAGAGGACAAGTCTGTCCCGGTCTTCCCAATCGGGATTTTTGGGATCGTGATTTAATATATGAAAGTAGAATGCTGTGAATATGTCTGCCATGCCTAACGGTCCTGCCGAATGACCCGAACCTGCTTCAAGTAAAGTCGAAATTAACAGTTCACGGGCTTCTACGGCCTTTTCTTCAAGCTCAAATAATTTATCTTCTGTTAGTTCATCCATATGTCTTTAGGGTAATATATTTTTTGCCGTTAAATCAATGATTTTAGCTTTTTACTACCACTTCCACACAATCATAAGGTCAGCAACGTTTGAAGGAAGCCGGCCGGTCATAATAGCATCCCCTATTGTTTGAAAAAATGGATAGCTATCATTGTTGTCCAGAAAGTTTTTTGAATCAATATTTTGCTCTTCCGTCTTTCTTTTTGTCTCGGTGTCGCATAGCGCCCCCGCCGCTTCAGAATTATCCCAACCGTCCGAGTCGAAAAATGTAACAATCGTGTTGTCAGAAATATCTTGAAGTGCAGATAAAACGGCTTCTTGATTTCGCCCTCCTCTACCATTTCCTTTGGCTGTGACTGTTGTTTCCCCGCCTGCAAAAAGCATGCCGGTACTTTGCTGCTCGGATAGAAGCTGTAGTGATGCATCTTTTGCTTCGCCTTGAAATTTATCACTGAATATTCGTGTCTGAATTCCTTGTGAGTCTGCTTTTTCTTTCATAGCATTTAATGCTGTTAGATTGGAGAGGACAATATGATTTTGCACCTTCTCAAAATACTTATCATCGTGAGGATTATTGATAAAAACTTCCGGTGTAATATCCGGAATATGGAATTTATTTACAAGCTCCATTGCATCTTCTATCGTGGTGTCGTCCTTTACTGTAGGCCCGGATGCTATATATGTAATGTCGTTTCCCGGTACATCCGAGTAAATAAGTGTCGCAATTGTAGCTGGATACAAAATTTGTGCAAGCCCCCCTCCTTTGACGTCAGAGAGGTGTTGACGAATTTTGTTCATTTCTATTATATTGGCCCCCGATTTCAATAAGGCTTTTTCAATTTCTATTTTCTGTTCGATGCTAACACTGTGAGGGTGCTCAAGCATTGCACTTCCACCGCCGCACACAACTACAAGCACCAAATCTTTTTCTGTCATTTTGGAAAAACGGTCCATTAATTTGAAAGTGAAGTCGACGTTTTGCTGGGAAACCACAGGATGTGTCCCTTCAGTAAATTTTATTGTTTTAAAATTCTCACCTTGTGTGTCGATGACATACCCTTCATTAAGCTTTTCTCCAAGCAAATCTTCAAGCAATTTTGAATTTTTTGCACTCCCTTTCCCAAAACCTATGAGATAAACACGTTCAAAGTCATCAAGGTTATAGGATGAGTCAAGAATACGAAGAACATTTCCTTCAAGTTTTACTGTTCTTTTGAAATTTTCCTCAGGTTGTATTGATGCGAGTCCGGATTCAATTATTTCAAGAAGAGTCCTTCGTTGAGGAGTAGTTGCAAGATCATTAAAATTATTAATCAACATATGGGCAGTAGAATAAGTTTACCGTTTTGAATAACAAAAGTCTATGTTGTATAATATGTATCATCAAAGCGGTACTCGAGGAATATGATTACCAGAAGTTTTACAAAAACTTTTTTCACCTCGCCTATTCCAAATAGGTAGTCCCGCTTTGTCCTAAACAATGGACGACAAAACAAATTATAGGAAAAAGTTAGAGGAAATCTCTCATATTACTTCTGAGGACGCGAAGAGACTCCTCATGGATGAGCTCCAAAACGATCTCAAAGCAGAAATGGCAAAAGAGATTAAGGAGTCGGAAGCAGAGGCAAAAGCTGCCGCTCACAAAAAGGCTCAGGAAATATTGGCCGATGCTATAAAGCACGGAGCTTTGGATTTTCTCCCCGAATATACCCTTTCAGTAGTCAAGATAGAGGATGAAGATATGAAAGGAAGGATTATTGGAAAAGAGGGACGCAATATCCGTTCTTTCGAAAACGCTACTGGAGTTGATGTTGATCTTGAAGAAAGAGGAATTATTCGCCTTTCGAGCTTTGATCCAGTACGCCGCGAAGTTGCAAGACGGTCCTTGGAGCTTTTAATTAGGGACACACGAATTCAACCGGTCAGGATTGAGGAAGTAGTAGAGCAACAACGACGTGAGGTCAACAAAATTCTCTTCGAAGAAGGGGAAAAACTTGCACACGCAGTCGACGCATACAATATTCATCCCGATCTTATACAGATGCTTGGACGATTTAAATTCAGAACTTCATTTGGTCAAAATTTAGTAGTACATACACTTGAGGAGACCAAAATCGGCATGCAAATTGCTCATGAAATTGGCGCAAATGTCGAAACCGTAAAACTTGGTTGTCTATTTCATGATATCGGAAAAATCGTGACCGAAAAGGAAGGAAGCCATGTTGATCTAGGCGTTGAGCTCTTGAATAAATATAAAATACCAAGAGAAATCGTAAATTGTGTTGCTGAGCATCATGAGGACAAGCCATTTTCGTCAATTGAGTCAATGATTGTCTCGACTGCTGATGCTATTTCGGGTGCCCGTCCCGGTGCCCGCCACGAGGATCTTCAAGATTACATGAAACGACTCCGGGATATGGAAGAGATAGCAAAACATTACGACGGAGTTGAAGACGCTTACGCTTTTGAAGCAGGGCGTGAAATTAGAGTAGTGGTTAATCCGGGAAAGCTTGATGATGTTGAAACAACGATATTGGCACGAAAAATAAAAGAAGAAATCGATAGAAAAGTAATTGTGCCGGGAGTCGTCAGGGTAACTGTTATTCGCGAGTTCCGCGTTACCGAGCCGAAAGAGTGATTACTTCTTGTAAATATTTTTAATCCACCAGACCTTAATCCAGGGGAGAGTGAGTGTTGAAAGCAAAAAACCCATTGACGGAACAATTGCATTTATCCAAGGGTTTTCTACTTTAATCACATTCAAGAACACACCGACAGCAAGGTAAGTAAATAGTATTAAGACGACTTTTCGAGAGAGACTACCTTCCCACGCCTTATCTGCTTCAACTTTTCTATTCCTTGCTTCAATTTTTTCAATTCTTTGCTTAAGATCCATTATTTAATTGTATACAAAAACATCTATATTGACAAAGGTTTTTTTAAAATGTATTGTTAAATCAACACAAACAAAAAGGGGGTGATTGAGAATGTCCGTTACAAAAAAGGAACTCATTGAATTAGTAGCAAAAAAGGGAAATCTTACAAATAAGGCGGCAAAAGAAAGCGTGAAAGTGTTTTTGAATGGAATTCGCGACTCACTGAAAAGAGGAGAAAAAGTCGTAATCACCGGGTTCGGGACATTTAGCGTAAGAACCAGGAAGGCGCGAAAGGGGCGAAATCCAAAAACAGGAGCAGCCATAACGATTTCAGCAAGAAAGGCACCTGGTTTTACACCCGGAAAAAGTCTTAAAAAAGCAATCAAGTGATCTTGCGTTTAGAAATTAGCGTTTATCGTTTAGTTTCGGTAAAATACGCTCATGCAAAAGATTGTTTGTATTGTTGGACCAACCGCAGTCGGAAAAACGAATCTGGCATTTTTATTGGCTCAAAAAAGTAATGGTGCATTGGTAAGTGCGGATGCGGTTCAAGTCTTTAAAAAGCTCAATATCATTTCCGGTAAGGATATTCCTTCCGAAGCCAGTTACGAAAACCTGCCTCAATTATCAAAAGATGGATACGACTCAGGCTTTTATACTTATCACAATATCCCTATTTTTTTACTGGATGTTGTAGAGCCCACCTCTTCTTTTTCCGTTTCACAATTTTGGGAGTTAGCAGAAAAAACAATTGACTACATATCAGACAGAAAAATGCTTCCTATTATTGTTGGGGGGACAGGATTGTACGTCAATGCTATTCTAAACGGTATCGATTCATTGTCTGTAAAGCCCGATTTTAAGCTCAGAGCAGAGTTATCGAATTCAACAGTTTTGGAATTACAAAAAAATCTCGAAAGTTTGAATAAGAAGAAACTAACATCAATGAACGAGTCGGATGTAAATAATAAAAGGAGGCTTATCAGGGCGATAGAAATTTCGAGAGCTACGAATAATGAATCAAGAATTATAAAAAAAAATAATTATGAAAGTTTGACAATTGGATTATATTGCGATAAGGAAGATTTAAAAAAAAGAATTGATGAAAGGGTTGATGACCGTTTGAAAAACGGTGCGTTGGAGGAGGCAAAACGTTTATTTCAAGACTACGATAATTTAGTTCCACAAGTCAAAGATGCAAATGGGTACAAGCAACTTTTTCAATATTTGCAAGGAAAAGTGAGTTGGGATGAGGCATTGTACCGTTGGAAAATCTCCGAGTATCATCATGCCAAAAATCAAATGACGTGGTTTCGAAAATACGGAAATGTCCTGTGGTTTGATATTGCAAAAAAAGGATTTGAGAAAGATATAGAAAATAGCCTCAAAAAGTTCACCAAATAGCTACTATAGGTTGTATGATTAGCTTCAGAGTGGTATAATGCAAGTACCTTAGGAAGAGGGACTATTACTCTGTCCGAAACAGAGAGGAAAGTCCAGACAGCAGTAAAGCATGGGATGGATGGTAACATCCGACTGGTAACAGCTAGTGTCTAGGTTCTTATACTACTAAACGGAGCCTAGAACAAATCTTGAAATAACGAGATTTGAGAGCAACAGAGACGAGTAGTTCTGAAACGGGCAATCCTACCAGCTGCAACTTCCGAGTGACGCGTTTTAAGCGCTTTACCTAGCGTCAAAGTTTGAAGGCATCCTGGGTGGATCCAGGACGAATCGAGGTTTATCGAATCGAGAGAGATTATAGTCTAAAACAGAATCTGGCTTTAGATTTCGTAAGAAATCGCAAGACAGATTCGTTTGTCAAAACAGAATCTGGCTTACTATCTTCCTAAGGAATTTTTAAATTTGATTGCAAGCTCGGCTGTTCGAATTTAACTAGCAATTGAGCAGAGCATCTTGTACTCGCAGCTTCCACAAAGGATATTTTTGTTGCAGGCAAAATCGCTATTTTCGATTTGTGCAACTTTATCAATTATTTTTTCTTCGACTCCAGAAAGGTCTTCAGTTGTTACCGTTTCCGTCCATTTTTCACCGGACTCTATATAAAATAGGGTAAGTTTTATATTGCTTAAATCCTTCCTAAATACGGGATTATTGATTTTTGACGCTGCTAAAGCGTAAAGACATAACTGAAATTTATAAGAGGGTTTTTGACTTGAATTGATTGCACCCGTTTTATAATCAATGATTTCTATGCTTCCGTCAGGAAGCGCATCAACCCTGTCCATCGTGCCTATAACCCGCAACCGGTTTTTT
>JAYRRJ010000141.1:0-5969 GCA_041910135.1 Candidatus Levyibacteriota bacterium | reverse complement strand
GATCAGAACAGTACTTATTTTTATCGCCCACAAATTATTCAAATCGGTGATGTAACAATAAATGAGCATGATACCTATAGTTATATTGGTGGATTTGCCGATCCGGACTCATCAAGTTGGACGGGAACAGTAAACTATGGCGATGGATCAGGAGATGAGATTTTAAGCATTTCTGGTACAAGTTTTAGTCTAGTTCACCAATACAACGAACATGGTAATTATACAATTACAATCTCTGTTACTGATGAACAGGGTAATGTGGGTACCAGCGCTGTAAACATAAACGTATTAAGTTCAAATACAACACTTTTTCCTACCTCAGACTCCTATATAAAGCAGGGATCACAAAATGAGAATGAAGGTTCTTCTACTTTCATTAGGCTTCAATCTACAGGTCATAATAGAGGGATAGTAAAATTTGATGAAGGACAAATTCAAGGAGCCGTTGGTAATTCTCAGAATTATACTGCTAAGTTGCAGTTTACAATTACTGACAATGGTAATAATTGGGGTACGAGTGGGCGGACAATTGAAGTTCATAGATTAATTCAGGATTGGGTAGAGGGAAATGGATTTATTGATGGTAATTCTCCCTCAAATAGAGGGGTGAGTAGCGGAGCAACATGGAATTGTGCTACTGACACAAATATTGCTAACTTCAATAATGATTGCAATGGAACTACTGCCTGGAGTATGGATAATTCAAGCCTTTGGCCATTTATTACATCACCTACTGATACTAAACTAATTACTAACAATCAGGCGGGAGTTGTAGAATTTGATGTTACCTCTGACGTCCAAGCGTTTGTGAATGGTGCAAGTCAGAACTATGGTTGGCTTCTTAAGAAAACTGAGGAAGGAGCGAATGGAAAGATTCTGTTTGGTTCGAAAGAAAGTGGAAATCCTCCAAAGTTAGTTATTACGCAAAACTAATTAGTGAGTTTCTCAGTTATATTTTTCCCTTTTTGATTTCTTCTCTGAGGTTTTCTACATAGGAATTGAAAAAAAAGAGATTGTGCATAGTCATAAGCCGAAGGCCCGTTATTTCTTTTGCTCGCAACAAATGGGCAATATAATTTCTTTTATAACTTTGACATGTCGGGCATTCACATTTTTCATCCAATGGTTTTTTGTCGGTTAGAAATTGAGATTTACGAAGGTCAAGTCTTCCTGTTGAGGTGAAAGCGATTCCGTGCCGTGCGTAGTGCGTGGGGACGATGCAGTCGAAAGTGTCAATTCCCGCTTTCATTATCTGAGGAATATCCTCCAAATGCCCGATTCCCAAAAGATGGATTGGTTTTTCTTGCGGCAAATATTGTAAGGTAAAGCCAAGCATTTCACTCATCGTCTTTTTTCCATCCCCGAATTCTCCCCCAATCCCAAACCCGTCGAACGGGAGACTACCGATAAATTGTGCCGATTCGACTCTCAAGTCTTCAAATTTCCCGCCCTGCACAATACCATATAACGCCTGGTCTGTTTTTTTACTATCAAGGCATATTTTTGCCCAGCGGTGGGTTTTTTCAAGTGAGCGTTTTGTATATTCATAATCTGCAACCGGAGATGTGCACTCATCAAATGCAAAGATAATGTCGGCTCCGATTGCCTCCTGAATTTTGATTGATTCTTTGGGCCCTATAAAAAGGCGCCTTCCGTCGACCGGACTTCTGAAAAAGACTCCATCCTCGGTTATCTTTACGTTTTTTGGTTTTTTTCCGGCTTTTATCATAAGGTCCGATTTCTGCTTCAAGATTTTTCCTACCCCGTGGTCGCGTCCAAATCCTAACGAGAAAACTTGAAACCCACCCGAATCAGTCATAAGGGGTCTGTCCCAATTCATGAATGTGTGTATTCCGCCGGCTTTTTTGAGGTACGCCTCCCCCGGTTTTAGATGCAAGTGGAAGGTGTTGGCTATTAAAATTTGAGTTCCCGAAAGTTTTACTTCATCAGAAGTGAGGGTTTTGACTACGGCTTGGGTTCCAACACCCACGAATGACGGGGTTTCGATTTCTCCATGAGGAGTCTTAAGAATTCCAATTCTTGCGTTTGATTTTTTACTTTTATAGACTACCTTGAATTCAAGCATGAAGAGTATTATATCAATTTTGAGGCAGAATTGTTGCTAGCGGAGTTTTTTTGCGATAAGACTCAAATCTCCATTTAAAATTATGGACTTCAGGCCGTAAACTTCTTCTTTAATGTTTAATTCCTCATCTATCGGATTAAGGACAAATATAGGTTTGTTGTTTAAAAAAGCTAAAGTCATTTCCATCAAAGCATTGCCTCCGATGTAACCTTGAAGTCCGCTTTTTTCATAATTTGTAACCAAAATTGCGTCAGCTTTTAAGACCTTTTTAAAATGGGCGAGCATAAGTTTGGTTTTTCTTTTATAGTCAGCGGCATTTTTATACCAGGTTTTGTAATGCGTAACATCATAATCATTGTTTTTCTTCATTTTGTATGCAGTTGAGGGGACAAGAACCTTGTATCCAAGCTTTTTCAGATCCTTTTCAATAACCAAAGCTTGCTTATAATGTGTGGCGCTGGAGCAGATAGTGATTATCTTTTTGCTGCTCACTTTTTCTCAAAATAGAGGGTCACGGTTGAGGTGATAGTTTGTGTTCCCGGCTGAAGGTCAGGGACAGGAGCGTTAGTGCCGCCACCCATTCCCATTGCTTCCTTGCTGTAGAGTATAGGAAGCGGCCCAGGGCTATTTGTGCTTTCTACGATATTCGTTACCTTGCCAAGCCGTATTCCTAATTGTGCAGCGAGTTTTTGCGCCTGCTCTTTGGCATTATCAATTGCCTTTTGGCGTGCCTGTTCCTGGTAATTTTCCGGTTTGTCAATTGAATAATTTGTTCCCATTACTTGATTTGCTCCTCCTTTTGTTCCCGCTTCAATTATTTGGGGAAGCTTTGCCGTGTCTTTTACCTTTATAGTTACCGTTGTATTTCCGTTGTAGCCGGTGATAACTCCCGTTCCTCCTTTTGAGTAATCATAATTTGGAGTGATGGAGTAGTTGGATGTCTTAATGTCTCCTGCGCCAATCCCAAGCTGTTTTACATTTTCAACAATGGAGTTGTTGACCGAATTAATTTTGCTCTGTGCCTCATCGATAGTTTTGGCGTCATTGATAACGATACCCAAATCGACAGACGCAGTGTCAGGAACGATGTCAACCTTTCCGACCCCAACTACCGCAAGCTCTCCGGATGCTTGTTTTTGGGTGATTGTGAGCGGGTAGGAAATGTTGAAATAATTGATGACCCACAGAAAAAGTATCGTTACTAAAAGCAGCAATGAATAGAGGGAGAGGATTTTGTTTTGGGAGAAATATTCTTTCACATCATTCATATAATAAGTTTAGAACAGAGGGGTCGTTAAATCAAGATTTTAGTGTGATTTTCCGTCCCTTTTTTTCTACAAATTCTTCCTCTATAAGTTGTCTTAAGGCTTCGTTGAAAAGTTTTTTATTCTCAAATTCTTTCGAAAGTAAGAGCATATTTTTCTCCTCATCGATTAAGAGTTTAAGAATCTTTCCCCGCATTTGTCTAAGCGAGCCTTCGAATCTTGTTTGCTTTTTGTAGTGTTTGCTTTTCCTATTGGGATTTGTTCCGGCCTTTACGAGATAGACTCCATAATCCATTAACGAGTAATAGAAATCGCGCGGATTTTTTGTATCAAGTGAAGCCTCAATCAATGGGTACAATTCTTTATCGGTGACGCTTTCTTTTTCACGGAAGAATTCATGGATAAATACGCGGCGGATATTTGTTTCGATAAATACCGCAGGCTTGTTGAAGGCAAACGCTATTACCGCACCTGCAGTATTTGGACCTACTCCGGGAAGTGTGATGAGTTCCTCTTTGAGGCTGGGAAGTATCCCATTATACTTTTCACAAACGGTCCGGGCAGTCTTTTGGAGGTATAGCGAGCGCCTGTTGTATCCCAAGCCCTGCCATTCCTTTAGAACTGTGTTTTGGGGTGCATGTGCCAAGTGTGAAAAGGTAGGAAATGCTTTTAGAAAGCTCGCATACTTTTCAATAACTCTTCCTGTTTGGGTTTGTTGTAGCATAATTTCGGAGACCAAAATTTTATAAGGATTATCAGTGTTCCTCCACGGGAAATCTCTTTTGTTATTCTTATAAAACTCACGAAGTTTTGCTTTAAATTTATCGATGCGGTTGTTCATCAATGTATATTGTACAAGACTCGGATTAAGCGTTCTTATAGTAACGGGAGTAGACCATGTAGTAGACGACCGGGATAAAAAACAGCATGATAATGCCTGAGAACGCAAGGCCGGCTATAATAGCGCCTCCAAGACCCCGCCACAGAGGATTTGAAAGCGAAATCGGAATGAGTCCTACAATGGTCGTAAATGAGCCGATAAATACCGGTTCCAATCTACTTGCAGCACCATCCGCAATTGCTTCCTTGAAAGGCATGTTAAAGGCAAGATTGCGGTTGAATTTGTCAACCAAAAACATTGCGTGAGTCACAACAATTCCAAAGAGTGAAAGGACTCCGATAAGAGCCGGAAATGAGAGAGGAGTTCCGGTTAAGGCGAACACAACAAACACACCGGATATAGCAACAGGAATAACAAGCATGACAACGAGGGCTTTTCTGTAGCTTCGGAACTGCACAACCATTGTTGCCAAAATAAGGATACCGGCAAGAATCATAGCTTGCAAAATTGAGGCGACCGACTTTTGATTTTCCTCATTTGCACCTCCGGTTTTATAGGAGTACCCTTCCGGCAAATTGAGATTTTTGACGTAATCAAGTAAGTTTTTATTTGCTTCACTTACCGAATATCCCGCGGTAACCCCCGCACTTATTGAAATAGTCCTTTTCGTATCAAGGTGTGTTATTGTGGTCGGATTTGTCTCAAGCTTTAAGTTGCCAATAGAAAGAAGAGGAACATAATCCCCGCTGGAATTAGGTATAGAAAGTCTTCCCAAATCCTCCGGACTCTGACTGTTAGCGTTCATTCTAAATATTATGTCCCGAGCCTCTTTCTGCCCGAATTTTACATTTTTGAAGGTAAAACCGGTGGTAAATGTGCGCATCCAAAGACCCAATGACTCCTGCGACAATCCCGCGTCGGTCATTTTTGCAAAATCTGGGGTAAACGTTAATTTTGCAGTCCCTGGAGTTACCGATTTTGTTGCATTAATAATTCCCGGCTGTTTTGACAGGTGTGACAAAATGGTATCCGCATATCCGTCAAGCTTGGTCAAATCGTCTCCGAGAAGCTGTACTTGGACGTCGGCTCCTGCCGGTGGACCGCCCGATTGCTCTATGACTGTGATTTTGCCGTCAAAATTGACGTTTTGGATGTCATGTCTTAGCTTTTCCGCGATATGAATGGAATCAACCGTTCGCTTGTGTTTTTCAGGGAGCGCAAGGGTAAAAAGCGCGATATTGGAGCCCGATTTGAAATCACCGGAACCCTGATCAATGCTCCGGCCAACCTCTGATGTTACATATTCAATTCCTTTTGTTTTCCTCAGAAATTCTTGAAAAAGTAGGGTGTTTTTCGTTGTAGTTTCGGTATTGGTACCACTTGGCATTTCGACATTAACATAAAGCTGGTCGCCTTCGCTTTTCGGGAAAAATTCATTCGTGACCAACCCAAGCGGGACCAAAAGGTATGAGAAGAGGGCAAATATTACAACCCCGATAACTACCTTTCTTCTCGCACTTTTTGAAGAAAGCACCCGCAAGATGATTCTCTTGTAATACATCGCAAAATGTTCAATATCGATAATTCTTTCATTGAACCTGCCAAGCAAATTTTTACCCTTTTTTGCCATATCCCTTTTAAAATACCGGTTAATGTGTGTCGTAAAAATTACCCTTTTTCTCATGAAAATAAAGCCTAAAAGAAAGAGGAGAAGAATGATAAAAAGTGAGAACGGATTTCCTTTCAGAAGAACAAAAAGAAGTATGGCTATTAAAAG
>JAYRRJ010000140.1:0-2187 GCA_041910135.1 Candidatus Levyibacteriota bacterium | reverse complement strand
TTGAATTTCGACTTGATATTATAGGATAATATGTTATAATTAACATAGTTTCCAACTCAAAATGCATTGCATTTTGAAGGAGGAAAAGCTCGTCGTCAACGAAGTTTTAAGTTCACTTAAAACGAGTATTAGATGAGGCTTTGACGAGGGGATGAATTGAATCGACAGGAATCGTACTTTAAAAACTGCAAGCCGGCAATGACTCAAAGCCGTGAAAAAGGGTCAAAAATACACGCTAAGAATCAAAGTCTTGGCGGACGATACAATTACGCATTTGCGTAATTGATTAAGTCCTGTTTGTTGTCAATCCGCTTCCAGCACGGGGCAACAGGCATAAACCTGCTGGAAAAACTTAACGGACTTGACCGGGCCGTTTCGTAAAAGGTCTTTGTTTAATTTTTTCAGTTAGCCGATAAGAATTAAACGAGATTTTAGGCTAACTACGCTTGTAGATGTTTTTAGATATGATTTTTGGACGAGGGCTCAATACCCTCCATCTCCACTAGTTTTTTAAACTCGTTTCTTCCCCTTGACTTTCACCGGCATATCTACTTATTCTTAAGTATGATGTTAAATGCCGACCAAAGGAGCATACTACTTCAAAGACTGGGTTATTCCGACAACGATGAACTTGTCGATTCTATTGAAAATCTTGCTTCTGAAATCTTAGAATATACCATTGTTGAAAAACTCGAGAACGATTCTCTGAGAGATAGATTTTTTGACCTCATTGATACCGATGAAACGGGAGAACAAGCAATGTCCTTTGCGCAGGAAAATATTCCCAATCTAGAAGAGCTTGTTACCCAACGCGTAAAAGATGAGTTGAATAAGATAAAGAATTAATATGGACGGAGGCGAACAACCACAACCACAAGAAGCGGAAGTAAAACAATCAGGATTTATCCCTGCTGAGAATGCTTCCTACCAAAGGGTTTCTTCTCTTATGCAAGAAAGACAACAGTCGCATGCCCCCGAACCCTCTACTCCCCCAGAAACCCAACCGGTAACCGATGCGCCCGTAGAAGCCGTAGTAGAACCAAGACAAAAAAGGAAAAAAGCCGAAAAATCAGACAACCAGGTCCATCTGGAAACTTCGCTACAGAATAACATCCGCCTATTCTCGGAAGGCTCCGATATTACGGCTCGCCCAGACGGGAAGATTGCATTGACCGACAAAGGAAATGTAGTTGCCGAAAACATTAGCCTACTCATATCGCGGGAGGCAAATGGAAATTTTAACGACTTAAAAAGCGCTGTTTCCGAAGTGAAAAAAGCCCTGCACTCCGAAAGGCGGAAAATACAGAGGACAGAGGTAAAAAGAGTAAGGGAAACATTTGTCGCGGCAGGAATTACTCCATCCAAAGAGCAAATAGCCCTTGCTGTTGATGCAACGACTGCAGACCAAACCAAGCACGTTGATGCAGGACTTGCGCTTCTTGATAATGTGTATAAGCAAAAAAGGGCTGAGGAAAGAAAAATCACTGCCCTCACAAGAAAAGCCGAGGTAAAAGACATCGCCTCACGCATTACGGATGAGGAACTTGCTGTTTTTGCCAGAGACCTTTCGAAAGAAGGGAAAAAATCTCCTCCAAAAGCGCTTCTCAAAAATATGCTCGCTCAACGCATGAGGGCGGGAACATACTCTATTGACCCTATTGCCCTTCGGTCTCACCAAATGGACACCCTTATTCGGGATGCTCAAGCACAACAACCAGATATTAAGATTCCGGACTTTACAAAACCCCAGGAGGAACAAACCGAAGCACCAAAGCAATACGACGGATTTGTTCCGGGACTTTCAGATACAGACATGAAGGAAATGGAAAAACAACGAAGTATGACCCCTGGAGAGCGGGAAATATACAAAGCCGCATCGGTGCGGGCTGCAGAAGAAGAGGCCTTCAACTCACATCGTCCGAGTGACGCTCTTGAAAATGAAACATTTGCCGCTTACAGGGAACGGACGAAGACATCTGTCGAAGAGGCGCAAGAAAAAGTGGCAGATGTAGGAGGTTTTATTCCCGGACTTTCAGCTGCAGATACCGAAGAACTACAGCGTCAGGCTCGCATGAGCCCGAGTGAAAGAGATGCTTATAAAGCTGGTGCTGTAAAAAAGGCTGAAGATGAGGCAAGAGGACCCGTTGAGGGGCCTCCAACGATTCAAGAACAAGCCAAAGCCGAAAT
>JAYRRJ010000139.1:0-1897 GCA_041910135.1 Candidatus Levyibacteriota bacterium | reverse complement strand
TATAAATGAAACCTGAATTCAGTGTCGTTATTCCTATTCTTAACGAAGAAGAAAGCGTTCCGGAGTTAACACAACAAATCCACGACGCGTTTTCAAAACTTGGGAAAAAATACGAAATAATTTTTATCGACGACGGCTCTTCAGACAACACGCTTCATCTCCTCAAAGAGCTTGCGAGGAAAAACAACAATATTCGGATTTTCTCATTCCGAAAGAATTTAGGAAAGGCGGTCGCCTTATCACTCGGATTCCAAAAAGCACAGGGGGAGTACATCGTGACAATGGATGCCGATTTGCAGGATGACCCGCAGAATATCGAGCGTTTGGTAGTAACCCAGCAGGAAGGTGATTACGATTTGGTATCAGGATGGCGCAAAAACAGGCGCGATTCATTACTTAAAAAGACAAATTCCAAATTTTTTAACAACATGATAATTCCTTTCCTGTTCGGGACAAATTTTAAAGATATGAATTCAGGTCTCAAGCTCTATAAAAAACAACTTGCTAAGGAAATTAGGATTTATGGAGGAATGCACCGGTTTATTCCCATCTTGGCACATGAAATGGGATTTAAAGTTAAAGAGGTAGATATTCTCCATAGAAGTAGAAAGTACGGGTATTCAAAATATAAATCGACAAAAATTCTCACTGACATTCCGGACCTTATAACAATGTACTTCTTGGTCAAATATACAAGGCGACCCCTTCATTTCTTTTCAAAGCTCGGAGGAACTCTGCTTTTGACGGGAAGCGTTATGCTTTTATATTTGATCGTCTTAAAGCTTTTAGGTCACTCCATAGGCAACAGACCGCTTCTAATATTTGGTGTTCTCTTTGTTATTGCCGGAATACAAACCATATTTACCGGACTACTTGCGGACTTGATGGTCAATTTCAATAGAAATAAAGAAGATGAACAACCGCCAATTCGCTTCGAGTCCTAAAATTTCCATGCAACGGACAAAACAATTACTACGAAAGTTTTTAGGAATACCCGTGACAGTCATTGCCTTCCTTTTCATTATTAAGATTTTCTTTGATAACCGAACTCTTATCGTTCACTCATTTCTCAACGTCAATCCTATTCTTTTTCTAATCGGGATTTTATTTTATGCCTTGTTTTTTGCAATAAAGTCGCTAGTGTGGCTTGAGATTCTTAAAAGAAGAGGGTTTACCCCCAATAAAAGAGCTACTCTTTGGCGATATTCCCTTTCAGAAATAAAACGGTATGTACCGGGCAGCGTATTCGCTTTTATGGGGAGAATGCAGGCGCTCTCTGAGGATGTTCCGCAAAAAGAGACCCTCAAAGGAATCGGAATAGAAGCGCTTCTTCTTGCTCTTTCCGCACTTATTGTTGCGGTACCGGCTCTTTCCTACCCGCTATTTAAAGCCCGCGAGCAGCAAAACGTTCCCTTTTTTGTACCCATTGCAGGTGTTGTTGTCTTATTTATAGTTATTTCTTCTCTCATCTATTCGAGATTTAGAAAAACTCTTTCCAATTATTTTGATAGACTCCTTCTTTTTATTTTGGCGTGGTTATTGTATGCATTGGGGTGTTTTTTTATTGCCATTTCGTTTTCATATATCTATCCGGGCAACTTTGTATTCATTCTTTCATTTTTTGTCCTTTCCTGGCTTGCAGGATACCTGCTTTTCATAACTCCTATGGGGCTTGGGGTAAGAGAGCTTGTTATTGTAGGAAGTCTTTCATTTTTCGTTCCTCTCTCAGTAGCATCGGCTATAGCTGTTTTGACACGCATCGGAATGGTTATTGGGGAGCTTTTTTTCCTCTTTTTCTCATATTTTTTTGCCCATCTGAAAAACAATTCGCGTATTTTACGGTTAAATCCATACCTTGCGATAGTAATTTCTCTCTCCGTTCTCTATTTAATATTTT
>JAYRRJ010000138.1:0-10891 GCA_041910135.1 Candidatus Levyibacteriota bacterium | reverse complement strand
TATTATTCTGCAAATCCTGTATTCTACAATTTTCAAATCAATTACAATTTTTGATATTCTCTTTATTGCAACGGGATATATATTGCGGATTTTAGCGGGAGAAGCGATTTCAAACTTTCACACTTCAATTTGGTTACTTTTGACGGCAGTTTCTCTTTCCCTCTTTCTTGCTGTTGGTAAAAGACGTTCCGAATTAACACTATTACAGAATGTGAAAGGTGGCGCCAAAATCGATGAAGTAAGAAAAACACTTTCTCATTATTCCGAAGCATTACTTGACTCATTCTCAACTATTTTTGCCACCAGTACTTTTGTTTTTTACGGTCTTTTTACCTTTCTTGCAACCCCCCGGGGTCTGCATATTGGACTTGATGTGTTGCTTCCCGAATACCTGCCTTCCTATTTCAATAGGAAATGGTTAATGGTAACAATACTTCCCGTTATTTACGGGGTGATGCGTTATCTTCAAGATATCTATGAGAAAAAGGAAGGGGAGAGTCCCGACAAGGTATTATTGTCCGACAAACCTCTTTTAGCATCGGTTGTTATTTGGGGATTTTTAGTTATTTTTATTATCTACTTTATCGGGGGGTAATCACTGCTTTTTGGCATACTGAGCGCTTATCCATCCTGAAGTAGCACTATCAACTTGAATTTCGTACCACCCTTGTTGTTCGGAAATCAGTTTGTAACTTTCCCCCGGCTTGACTCGTGCAACTTCGCCAAAACCTGTTCCGGCACCGCTTCTCACTCTCAAAAATCCATTGGGAGTATCAAGAATGACAATGTTATTGGCGGTTGATTGCGGTGTAACGCTTGGTGTGATGGAGGGTTGTGTAGATGTCGGTGCTGTTTGTTGAGGTATGCTGCCAATCTCTCCCGTGCCTAAATTCGTGCTTACTACTAATACATGATTCTCGACCGTTTTGACCCGTATTGTTTTTTTTGCAAATCCTTCCTTCTGGATTTCTACTTCATGTTCCGAAGACGAAAGGGCATCGCTTTTAAAAGGAGTAACTCCCATGGATACACTGTCAATTGTAACCATAGCCCCATCGGGTATCGAGGTAATCTCAATTTGTGGTTTGCGGCTCGATGATTTCTCAAGTGTTAGGGTGTATGCACTTCCCAGCGACCCCGGCAAAAATGTTTTATCTACGGCTGTCAGTACCCCTCCGTTTATTTGAACCCGCGTAGTATATGCGGCAAGGGTTGTATCTTGTGGTTCGATTCTCAATTCATAATTGCCTACCGCAACAGTGTCCTGTTGGTCAATTTTTCTGACCGGTATGTCCCCGATAAGTTTCCCGTTAAGAAGAACCCGGCCATTTATATTGGCTGTAACTTGTAGTCCTCCTCTTTCAACATCTTTAAAGTTATAAATTACCCGAACCAGGAGAAATAGGCCGGATACGACAAGAAGGATAGAAAGAGCTAAAAGAAGTTTGCGCTTCATACTAAAACACAACAATGATACCAAAGATAGGGTGTCTTGACAAATTAGCACTCTTGGTGGTATACTGATAAAAATAAGAGAAAATAGCTTCAAAAGGAGGTGAAAAATATGGCAATCATTAGATGGAATCCATGGAATATTGACCGGATGTTTGACGATGATTTTGAATTTCCTACAATTCCGGGTATTTCAAAATTCATGTCTCAAGGTTTAAATCTTTACGAGACAGAGGATGCAATTGTTGCGGAAGCGGCAGTACCCGGAATTTCAGAGGACAAAATTGATGTGACATTTGAAGACGGTATTGTACGGGTAAGTGCTTCCACTTCTCAAAGCGAGGAGGAAAAGAGCAAAAAAAGATACTTCATGTCTTCGATGGCAACTTCATTCAACTATTCATTCAGAATTCCTGAGGGAGTTGTAAAGGATGGAGAACCAAGTGCCGAAATTGATAACGGAGTATTAAAACTCATCTTCAAAAAGGCAGAAAAAAAGGAACCAAAAAAAATTACGGTTTCTAAGAAGGCGAAGCAAGCATAAGCAAGCTTGTTTTCCGAAAGCCGGAAAATAACTGTTAGCACAAAAAAACCTCTCGGTTGCAAACGGGAGGTTTTTTATTTATATCCTTGTGCTTGGATTTCGAATAATTCTGCATATACTCCTTTTTCTTCCATTAATTTTTCATGATTTCCTTCTTCAATTATTTTTCCATCATTCAGTACCAATATTCTATCTGCAGTTCTAACCGTTGAAAATCTATGGGAGATAATAATGACTGTTTTGTCTTTTTGTAGCTTTTGTACATTTTCAAAAATCTCAAACTCGGCCTTTGCATCAATTGCACTTGTCGGTTCATCAAGAATCAAAAATGGTGCATCTCTAAAAAATGCTCGTGCTAATGCAAGCTTTTGCCATTGTCCGCCCGACAGGTCGACTCCTTCTTCGAATGTTTTACCCACTATTTGATCAAGTCCATTTGGTAAATCAGCCAAGTAGCATTCAGCTCCAGATTGTTTGAGGGCATCCTGAAGTGCTTTCATATCATCTTTTTTTTCTAAATTTCCGAAAATAACATTTTCCTTAAAAGTGAATTGGTATTTTATAAAATCTTGGAATAGTGCTCCGACTTGTTTATGCCATTGATTGAAATCTAGATTTTTTATGTTGATTCCATTTATCAATATTTCACCGTCCGTAGCATCGTAAAATCTCAATAGAAGTTTTACTAATGTTGATTTACCAGCTCCATTTTCTCCAACTAATGCTATTTTTTCTCCAGGAGCAATAACCAAATTGAATTCCTTTAATATAAACCTCTCCGTTTCAGGATATTTAAAAAACACATTCTTAAATTCTATTGTTGCTGGTTTTGGATTTGTTGGTACTGTTTCTGCTACTTTAGGAGTCGAAATTGAATTTGGAAAATTAAGTAATTCAAAATAGCTATCGACATACTTACTGCGTACACTCATTGATGAGAATCCATCTAGAATTCCTGTAGTTCCTTCTGACAAATTTAATGTTTGTTGAAAATACAAGGCAAACTGTCCAACTGCTATTCTGCCTGTTAAAACTGACATTAAATTTATTCCCTGTGTTAGTATGAGAGCTCCATTTTGAATTAGAGTGACTAGTATCATCATGAATAAGTTGTCCTTATTTGCTTTATCGAAACTCCTGTAGTACTGGTTGTGCGTTTTTTTAAATTTTCCAAGTAGAAGTGGACCGTTTTTAAAAATTGCAATTTCTTTGGAAGTTGAAGGATTAGAAAATGTCATTCTAATATAAGAAAAAAGACGTTCAACTATTCCTCTTTGAGTACCAACATAACTCCAGATATTCTCCCTAAACCTATTCGATGCAATAAAAGCCGGAATATTTGCTGCGATAACTATCGGTATAAATATCGGAAATTTTGAGGCTATAACAACTGACGAAGATATTAGGATAGATGCACTAATGATAAAATTTACCATTCGTACTAAATAAGAAGACATTGATCCTTTTACTCCATCCATTTGAGCGAGGAGATTTTGAAACTTCGTATTTTCAAAAACAGCAGGATCCAACGTGTTCAATTTTCTATTAATTTGAAATTCTAAATAATCATTTAGAGCAAATTCAAGTCGAGGACCATTTATAGACGCAAGCCAGAATAAGATTCCTTGAATTATGGTTGCTGCTATGTAAATTTCGGCCATCCAGGCAATACTTGTAAGAGTTAAGTGCTGATGTTTTGAAAGAATATCAATAAGATGTGCAATTAAAAGAGATTGAATGAGGGGATAGATAGTGATCATGTAAATTTTGTTGGAGATATCAAAGAAAGCCCAAATTCCATTGGCCTTAAAATAAATCCTCAAAACAAAAAACCCATGTTTGAAGGTCTTTAACATAAAATTAGTATAGCAGTTCAGCTATGCTTTACGTGGGAAGAGTGATTCGGAAGATTTGATCTCTCCTGAAAATTGGTCGAGAATTTTCTCAGAGGCTTGCGGAAGAAAAGGTTGGAGATTAAAAGCTACATGCTGTATCTTTTCAACTAAGACTTCTAGAGTTTTGATTAGATCTTCACCATTTTGTTCCCATGGTCTTTGCTCGTTTACAAATTTATCTGCTTCGCGGATTTCGTTCCACAAGTGTTCCAGCGCAGCATTAAAATGACAATTTCGCATCAGCTTCTCTAATTCGGGGTCGAAAGAGGCTGGTAAAGCATTTGTTGTTTGGTTTGAATTTTCGCAAAGTTTTGCAACGCGTGCAACTAAATTTCCGAGTCCATTTGCAAGGTCTGCGTTATAGACCGTCTTTAATTTTTCTTCCGAAAAATCCCCGTCGTCCGTTGGGGGTATCTGACTTAAGAAATAGTAGCGAAGAGCGTCTGCTCCATATTTATTGAGTAAATCAATTGGGTCAATAACATTTCCCAGTGTTTTTGACATCTTCTGTCCGTCGACGGTGAAGTATCCATGAACAAATAGGGACTTTGGCAATGGTAATTGAGCGGATAGCAAAAAAGCTGGCCAGTAAATAGCATGAAAGCGCGTTATTCCCTTGCCGATTACATGAACGTCTGCCGGCCAGTTTGTTTCATATGTATCTCCAAGCCCGCTTCTGTATATATTAAGAGCATCGAACCATACATACATGCGTTGTGTGTCGTCTCCGGGAACCGGAACGCCCCAATTTTTTGCCCGCTCGTTACTTCTTGATATACTAATATCTTGAAGCCCACGCTTCAAAAAAGAAAGCATTTCATTCCTTCTTGAGTCCGGAGTTATTTTTATATATTGAGGGTCATTTTCGTCATTTAAAATCCTTTTTAAATCATTTTCATATTTGGATAACTTAAAAAAATAATTTGTTTCGCTTACTTCCTGAAGCGGTTTTCCGGGATGTTCAAAGCATTCGCCATTTTCATTTAACTCATCTTTTTCATAAAAAAGTTCACACCCTACGCAATAGAAGCCGGTATAGTCTTTCTTGTAAATATCGCCGGCATCAAAGCACTTTTTCCATAACTCCTGAGATGAAGCAAAATGGTTTTCGCTACTTCCTTTCTGGAAAAAATCAAAGTGTACATTCAGTTTTTCTGCAAGGTTTTGGAATAGCTTACTATTTTCATTAACAAATTCTTTAACACTTTTTCCTGCGCTTTCGGCAGCCTGCACGTTTTTCAATGCATTCTCGTCACTTCCCGATAAAAGAGAAACGTTTTCGTTAAGCAGCCTATGATAACGGGCTATTACATCTGCCTGAACAAATTCCAAAGCATGCCCCACATGCGGCTTTGCATTTACATAAGGAATTGCTGTTGTTATGTAAAACTTACTTTTGTCCATGAGTATATTCTAGCAATTTTTGAGGCTAGAAGCAAGGAAAGTTATTTCTTTTTCCAGAAAAGAAATTCGATAAGTAAGAGAATAATTATTAGAAGAGTTGTATAAAAAATATTGTTGACATGAAGATATTGTAAAAGTAAAAAACCAACGATGAGTATTCCGGTCAAAATCCCTCGCCGAGCGCTTGATAATGCGAAAGTCACAATTCCACCAACGGTCAAAAATAGCAGGAAAAAGAAGGGGATTACGGAAGGAATCGTGAAAGTTTTGATATCTAGTGTTGAACTTGGTTCAAAAGTGTTTACGAAGAGGATTTCCCCAAAAAGCGACAGAAGAGCAATAAGTAAGTGGGGAATGAATTTTTTCCGCAACTTCATGAAACCAGAGTATCAGAAATGGACTTGACTCACAACAAAAACTTGACATGTTTTAGCACTCATGATATATTATTGCTAATCTCGTATATTCCAACAAAGAGTATATGAGATTGGATTCATGCGCCTCTCAAGAACACCGTTTTTTCATAACAAACGGATGAATTGAGAGAAGTAAAGATTTTCTTTTCGAAGTTTATTCTCCGAAGGAAAAAAATCTTAATCTTAATAACTATGTACGATTTAACGCAGCGACAAATTGAAATATTAAAGCAAATTGTTAAAGAATATATCGATTCTGCAAATCCGGTAGGTTCTGAAACCCTGGAGAAAAAATACGATGTCGGAGTGTCTCCTGCAACTATAAGAAATGAAATGGCTGCCATGGTAAAGAAAGGGTATCTGGCCAAACCCCACACCTCTGCAGGCCGCATTCCTACCGCAAAAGCACTCAAGCTGTATGTGAATGAGTTAATGAAAGAAAAGGAATTGTCGGTTGCCGAAGAGGTTGAGGCAAAAGAGAAAATTTGGGATATGCGCGAAAAGGAGACGGATTTCATGCGGACCGCAACACAACGTTTAGCTGAAAAAACCGGAACACTTGCTGTTGCAAAAAATGATGATGGTGCATTTTTCTGCTCGGGATATTCTCATATTTTTGACATGCCGGAATTTTATGACATTGACGTCACAAAAAATTTATTAAGCATTCTTGACAACCAAAGTAATTTTGATTCCGTTTTTGGAATGATATCCGAGAAATTTGCAGTTATTTTAGGGGACGATATGGAGATGGAGCTTCTTAAGCCTTACAGTTTCGTGTTTTCAAAGTTTCATACCCGCGGAAATCATGATGGAATGATAGGGGTTGTGGGACCTGCCAGGCTCCGGTATGAAAACATTGTTCCTTTAGTAAGATATTACGGTACATTAATAGAAGATGTAGCAAATTGGTAAGCAAAAAAATGGATAAGAAACAACATCAGAAGAAAGAAGATGTAGGGGAGAAAGAAGAACTGGTTAAAGATGCAAAAGATTCGAAAGAGCAACTTGAAAACAGAATAGCAGAACTTGAAGAGCAGCTCAAAAGAGCCGTTGCCGACTACCGCAACCTGGAAAGACGAAGCAGTGATGAGCGGATAGAGGCGATTAAGTTTGCAAATAAACAACTTATCGAAGCATTGCTTCCTGCATTTGATACTCTTTTTCTGGCAGGAAAATACACTACAGATGAGAGTATAAAGCTTACGATAATGCGAATTACCGAAGTTTTAAAAGAAAATGGTATTGAAAAAATAGATACAAATGATGCACAATATAATGCGGTAGAGATGGAATGCGTAGAAGTGGTCGAGGGCGAAAAAGACAAGGTAACAGAAGAAATAAGACCGGGTTTTAAAGTCAACGGAAGACTGATACGACCTGCACAAGTGAAAGTCGGAAAAGGAAATTAAAAAATAATAATAAATTAATAACATATGGGAAAAATAATCGGTATAGATTTAGGAACTACAAATTCATGCATGGCTGTTATGGAGGGAGGATCTCCAAAAGTCATATTCTCATCCGAGGGTCGGAATACGACGCCTTCGGTTGTAGACCCTGTAGAACGGGTAGTTGGAGATGTGGCAAAACGGCAGATGGTTCTAAAGCCGAAAAAGATTATCTTTTCGGTAAAAAGACTTATGGGCCGCAAATTGAAAGATGAGTCGGTGCAGCGCGACTTAAAGCTTTTACCGTATGACGTAAAGTCCGGGAGAGACGGCATGGCCGTTGTTGAGGTTGACGGTAAAACATATACCCCTCAAGAGATTTCTGCACAAATCCTTCAAAAACTCAAAAAAGATGCAGAGAATTATTTGGGAGACAAAGTAACTCAGGCGGTTATTACCGTGCCGGCATATTTTGACGATGCACAACGTCAAGCGACCAAACAGGCGGGGGAAATTGCAGGTCTTGAAGTGTTAAGAATCGTAAACGAGCCGACCGCAGCAGCTCTTGCTTATGGTTTGGACAAAAAGCACGCTCACACAGTTGCGGTATATGACCTTGGAGGCGGAACATTTGATATCTCAATTTTAGAACTGGGAGAAGGAGTGTATGAGGTGAAAGCAACAAACGGGGACACTCACCTTGGAGGGGATGATTTCGACCAGATAATAATTGATTATTTGGCAGATGAATTCAAAAAGGATAACAATATTGATTTGCGGCATGACCCTCAGGCTTTACAACGGTTGAAAGAGTCGGCTGAAAAAGCGAAAATTGAACTCTCCTCATCGATGGAGGCCGAAATTAATCAGCCATTCATTACCCAAGGTCCTTCGGGCCCATTGCATCTGACGACAAAAATCACCCGTTCAAAATTGGAAAGCTTGGTTGCTCCACTTGTCGAGCGCTCGTTCGGTCCGGTAAAACAAGCATTGAAGGACGCCAAAATTGAAACATCGGGAATTGATGAGGTAATACTCGTTGGAGGAATGACAAGAATGCCGAAAATCATCGAAGAAGTTTCAAAGTTTTTTGGCAAAGAGCCGAATAAGTCTGTTAATCCGGACGAAGTTGTCGCCGTTGGGGCAGCTGTTCAGGCAGGAGTTTTAGGTGGAGAGGTAAAAGACGTATTACTTCTTGATGTTACTCCGCTAACCCTCGGAATTGAGACAATGGGTGGTGTAGCAACTCCGCTTATTGAGAAAAACACAACGATTCCGACTAAAAAGTCTCAAGTATTCTCAACTGCTGCAGATAATCAAACTCAGGTAGAAATAAATGTTGTGCAGGGAGAGCGACCTATGGCAATGGACAATAAGTCATTGGGACGCTTCATTTTGGACGGAATTCCTCCTGCTCCCCGGGGTGTACCTCAGGTTGAGGTTACGTTTGATATTGATGCCTCCGGCATTTTGTCTGTGACGGCAAAAGATAAGGCAACAGGAAAAGAGCAAAGTATAAAAATTACGGGTTCAACAGGCCTTACCGACGATGAGATAAAGAAAATGACGCAGGACGCGGAGGCACACGCTGAGGAGGACGCGAAAAAGAAAGAGCTGATTGAAGTGAAGAATTCGGCCGACAACCTCATTTTTACCGCAGAAAAGTCAATGAAAGACATGGAGGGGAAAATTGAGGAAGCGGATAAGAAGAATGTCGAAGAAGCAATTGAGGAGCTTAAGAAAGTAAAAGACGGTGAAGACAAAGATGAGATAGAGGCAAAAACAAAAGAACTCTCTGAGAAAATTTCGAAGGTAGGAGAAAAAATGTATTCCCAAACAGGTGGACAACAGGAACAGCCTACTGATGGAGAAAACACTTCAGAGGAGGGTAAGAACGATGAAAAAAAAGTGGGCGATGACAAAAAAGAGGCGGAAGAAGGCCAGGTCGTAGACTAGATAGTTTTAGTATAGGGTGTTTTGTCTTGCAGCATTTATTTTCCCATAGCATTTGCCTTAATCTTCGCAAATTTCTATTTCCCTTGTTTTTAAGAAAGTACTCAATTCTTGTATTTTCCCGTTTTGAGGCCGTTTTCAGTTGTTCGCAATAGTTTGTTTTATTGCCTTGCAAAGCCCAAAAATGTTACTATAAATTAGTATGTTTGGAATAGTAGCCACCATGTGTGACCCTGGAAAAGAGATTCTGACAGATTTCGGTTGTCTTCCTAATACGCCGGCGGGATTTGTTGAGAGATTTTATTCCTGGGGTTTGGGGCTTATTGGAATGGTGGGAGTTCTTTTTCTTATCATTGGCGGTTACCATCTTCTCGTCTCAAGGGGTGATCCGCAGCGTCTTCAAACAGGTAAATCCTATATTACTTACGCAATCATCGGGATACTTCTGGCAATTTTTGGCTTTGTTTTCATTCAAGTCGTTACACACGATATCTTAAAGATACCCGGATTCAATTAGTATGATAAAAAAACTGCCCAACTTCATAAAATTTTTATTGTTTTCATTGCTTTTTATTAATTTTTTTACGTTTGTTCCTCATTCCTTTGCTCAAGTTCAGAATGGTCAAATAAGCCCTACTCCTGATGTAACCACAGGCTGGGTGAAAGACCAGGAAGTAACTTTTGTCGGAAAGACAGCTACCCGTTCTGATGAATTTTTAGATTGGACATTATCTATTGAGAACTACCGTTGGATTACTCTTCCGACAGGAGCCAACAACAATCCAATTGAAGAGTTTTGGGCGTTAGTGCGAAATATTGTGTTCGTTCTCTTGGCCTTATTTGTGCTCGGTGCAGCATTTGTTATGATAGTCACCCGCGGACAGAACTTGACGGTCATGCGCTTCATACCTCGCTTTATTATCATTATCATTCTTGTTGTTCTGTCGTTTGCGCTCATACGCTTTTTATACCAGGCAACCGATGTCATTCAGGGCTTTTTCCTGAATGTAAAAGACCCGGTGGATGGAGCCAACCGAAATATCAATTCGAGCGATCTTTTGTATATTGCGTTCAAATATGATTTTATCGGGTTCCGGAGAGTGGGAATAGAATTTGACGAATCTGCATTCATATCTCTTCTGTTGGTAAAACTTACAGCGATTACCTACTACGTCATGACAGGGCTTCTTCTCATAAGAAAAATCATCATGTGGTTTTTCATTATTGTTTCTCCGATTTTTCCGCTTCTTTTGTTTTTTCGACCGGTACGAAATACGGCCAAAATTTGGGTAGGAGAATTCTTCCGATGGTTATTGTATGCACCGCTTTTTGCCCTCTTTTTACATGGGTTAGTGAATGTGTGGAGAAGAGGAATACCCATGAGTTTTGATTTTTCAAAGGTGGGAACTCAAACATATCCCACAGCAATCAACATCCTTCTTGGAGGCCCCGGACAACAAATTGATCTTAATAATTCCGTAAATCTGAGAGATACATTTGCTCTCTATGTAGTTGCACTTCTCATGTTGTGGGTTGTCATTTTACTACCGTTTCTCTTGCTACAGATATTTCTTGATTATCTGAATAATGTTTCTATTTCAGAAAGTCCGGTTGTAAAAAGAATTACTCAGAATTCATGGTTTAATAAAGCATATGGAGGGACACCCCCACCGACACCTCCCGGACAGCCTCCGCAACAGCCATCTCCTTTTGGACTTGCAAAAGCTATTCCATTTTTCAATAAAAGGACAATGGAAATTCCCGCAGCAAGAACTGCAAGTACTTTGGAGCGGGCATCTCTCACAAATCTTCAGTCCATTCGTGAAACTCGGGATG
>JAYRRJ010000137.1:0-11537 GCA_041910135.1 Candidatus Levyibacteriota bacterium | reverse complement strand
AGTACGACCACTTCTAGGAGGCCCTGATAGAAACAATTGGAATACCCGAATTATCATGGGAATTGAGCGTGAAGCAGATGGGATGACACCAAAGATAAGTGGGGATGGAAGAGTTTTGGCCCATATACCCGGACACGACCTTACGCTTTTCACAGGAAGACAAGTCGGCGCCCATGAAACATTAAGTGGAATACCCGAAACAATTGTTCCATACCACCCAGAAGATTTAATTCCATTGGAACGCAGTGCGCCAATCGATCTAGCTCAACTGCATAGTCGATTTGGTTAAGGGTAAAAAGAGATATAGATTTTTTTGTCTGTTCCTCTTTTTTCTTCTGTTTTCCAATGGGCTTTTTGCGACCAGTCTTTTACAATTGAGTTAATTTTTTCTTGTGGTAGTTGCTGAAGCTTTTCTTTTTTGTATCTTTCCAAACGTTTCCCATACGCAGCCTCGTAGAGGTCGTCAAAAGAATAATTACAGTATTCGGGGTTTTTAGAATGGCTTTTCATCATCCTCAATTGTTGCACCAAGAGACAAAGGCTTTACTGTCGGAAATGACGAACCCATGATTCCTTCAAGTTCTCCCGATAGTTTTGAGATAGAAAGTTCGGCTTTCATTATTTGCATTTCCCGTCTTTTCCAAATCCGTTCCATCGAACGTCTTTCCGAATCAAGGTCTACCCGCATCAAAGAAATACTCTCAACATACCCTTCTATTCGATGACGGAAAGCATCGCTTTGAAGATATTGATATACCATCTCAAGCGTTTCGTCTTTACTCTCGGCGGCAGATTTTGCTGCCGCGGTCTGCATAATGCCTCTTCTTACAATAACCGCCAGTGACACCGCATATTGGTAAGAAGAAACCAAAACCTGGTCCACAAATCCAAAACTTGCAATTTCCTTTGGCAAGTCTTCGCTTACAAGAATAGAGGAAGAAGCACTCACTTTTCGTGCGTCTTCACGTAATTTAGGAAGCCATGAAGGGGTCCATCTTGCTCTTTTTGTCTCCCAAAGAATGGTCCCGGCAACTTTGCCCATCGAATTCTTAACAACCTGGACTATGTCTCCTCCCCTTACTCCTTTTGCAACGGGTTCTATTGAGTCGGTCGGAAATGCATTTTTTAACTGCTCTTCAAGGTCTAATTCCAAAACCTCTCCCTGCACCTGCTGGCTCACACCCGATGCTTTACGGTTGGCTTCCTCAAGCATTCTTTTGAGGTTCTCAATTTGCATCTCTTTTTCTTTGTCTTTCATCCTTTGAGACTCCTCAAATTCTTTTTGTGTTCTTTCCTCTATTTTTTTTCTTTCCTCATCCAGTTTGCGTGCATTTTCAAGCTCCATCTCTTTCTCTTTTTCCTCAAGCTTCTTTTTTTCTTCAAGAAGCTTTAGTTCTTGTTGACGAAACTCCTCGTTTTGCTTCTTAAGTTTCTCAATCTCTTCGGAATTCTTTTTTGCAAACTCGGATTTCGCCTTCTCTTCAGCTTCCAAACGAGCCTTTTGAATTTCTTTTTCAAGGTCTTTTGAAACTTCTCTTTTTACTTTATCCTCTACTTGGTGAAGAAGTGCTTCCGTAATCTCAATTTCTTTTCCGCAATGTTTACAGATAATCGTGTTCATGGGACAAACAGTGTACTACCGCAAAAGTTACCAGTCAATGTCTCTCGTTTTTTGTATAGAATGAATTATGGAATTATTTAAAAAAATCACTACTCATATAGAAAAAGACCCAATTCTTTTTTTGGTTCTCACGTATTTTCTTGTAAGACTACCGCACCTTACCCTTATTCCAATTTTTAACGACGAGTCAATTTATTTGGATTGGGCATGGCGCGAAACACACGTTCCCGGATTTTTATATTATTCTCTTTATGATGCCAAACAGCCTCTTATGATGTGGCTTTTTGGATTCTTCTCTAATTTCTTTTCCGACCCTTTGTATGCCGGCCGGTTTGTCAGTTTGAGTCTTGGACTCGCCTCAACAATAGGGATATATTTTATAGGAAAGGAAAATTTTGAAAAAAAGACAGGCATTATTTCTGCTTTGCTTTATACAATCATTCCAATTTTTGTCCTATTTGACAGACAAGCGCTTCTTGAAAGCGCCATAACCGCCAGTGGCATTTGGAGTTTTTTCTTTCTTACACGCTCTCTTCAAAAAGAGAGAAGCACTAAGAGCGAACTCTTAACAGGTGTTATCCTTGGGCTCGGATTTTTCAGCAAATCGACTGCTTTACTTTTTTTTGTCACTACCATTTTTATCATGTGTTATCTTGCCTACAGAACAAAAAAGGTAACATATTTTCAACGTGCAACTACAATTGGCGCCTCATTTCTTTTTGTAATTTTGCTTCTCATAATAAATCCGATGTTCTGGAAAACGCTCTCATCGAACTCGAGATATGTTCTTAATATTGGAGATTTATTGCACTTCCCGGTTGCACTTTGGCTACAAAATATATGGGCATTTTTACAGATTTCATTTCTCTTTCTTACTCCTTTTGCCTTTATTCTTTCCTTTGACGCCATTTTTGAGTTCGTAAAAAAGAGAAAAAACATTCTGCTTCTTGTCTGGCTTGGAATTCCATTGGTAGTTGCACTTTTAACGCTAAAAGCTCCTTCTCAACGATATATTGTGGGACTTCTCCCTCTATTCGTCCTTTTGACAACCTATACGCTTTTAAAACTTGTAAAAAAATTTAAAACTGTCGGGATAGCATTAATTGTTATTACTTTTTCTTTCGCGTTAACATCCGGATATTTTCTTATTTATCGGCCAATTGCCTATTTTTCATTCTTTAACAAAATTACCCCTTACAGTGAATACGGATTTATTGATGGACAGGTTTCCGGTTATGGCATACCCGAAGTGGTCGATATTTTAGAAAAAGTAAACAACAAAAAACCAATGGTGCTGACATTTGCCGAAAACACGGGAAATCCGGAAAGCGCAATGTCTGTTTATGCTGCCAAAAAGAACATTATGAATGGATATTTTGAGTTGAAATACTTGGTAGGACTTCCTCCCGAAACGGAATGCATTGAGATGGAAAACGGCTATGACATTTATTTTGTGAGTAGGAACCGTCAACTTGCGGGATTTGAAAAATTTGTCCAAGAGGTAAAATTAATTGAAAAACCTTTAGGAAAAGAGTCTATCGGTATATATAAATTTATTGCTGGATGCAAAAAGGTAATGAGAGTAAATCCTGTTTTCCATCCCCAGTCGCCATCGTAATCAGGAAACTATTTTCCCTTCAACGAATTTTCCATGAGAATATTTCTCAAGAATCGCAACGTTTTTGGTGTTGGCTTTATATATAACGTCAAAAATTATACCAAGAAGAGGTATGAACCCAACAATAAAATCGATAATTATGTTTCCAATCATCTTTGCCATATCTATCTTCGAAACACCGATTTCGTGCGCCGTCTTTACGATATAAAAGCTGAGCAATGCGCCTGCAATATCTCCCAAGTATGGAACGACATCTAAAATTGGGTCTATTCCGAACTTCACCCCTCCTACTTCAAATTGATTGTCAAGAAGCCGTGCGAGAAGTTTTGCAGCCTTTATTTTCTTTTCCATAACGTAATTGTAGTGTTTTTGTATGAAATTACTGTAAGCAACTAGTCCACCTTCAGATGATATTTCAACGTATAAATCCAATCTTCGTCGAAATAGTCATTATTGAGTTTTTGCTCAAGCATCCACTCCAAATAACTTCTGTCGTATGAAAGGACCTCTTCTACTTTTTTCCCTTTGTGTTTACCATAATTAAACATGCGAAGCAGTAATGGTTTTTGTGAAATTTCAAGCATCTTTTCCATGACTGTATTTCCATCCTTATATTGAAGCAGCATTCTTTGGTAAAGATATTCAAAAAGTTTCTCAAGGACCAAGACGTCACCCTCAGCCTCATGGGCTCTTGCCTCTATTTCTATTCCCAGAAAGTATCGTAGATATTGAAGACCGTATTCGGGAATAAGATTTTCTTCGTCCAAGAATTTTATTACTTTTAACGTGTCGATAAATCGCTCTGTCTTCACACCCTCTTTTGATAGAATGTCGACATCAAACCACGCATTATGTGCAACCAGTATCGCATCTTTCAAAATTTCTTGAAGCTTTTGCTTTGTTTCAGAAGTCGAGAATTCCTCCCTCTCTTCCACATCTTTATTCGTAACATGGGAAATACTCATTGACTTGACTGAGATGGGTAGAGGAGGCTTAAAGTATTTTGAAACGAGTTCTCCTTCAAATTTATAAGCCACTTGAAAAAGACGGTCGACTAGCGGGTCAACGCCGGTAGTTTCGGTATCAAGAAAGACAAGACGGTACATGACACAATTGTACCATATTTGAAGCTAAATATTACAGAAGCCCGATTTTTTTAGAACATCCACCCCATGCGCCCCACCCACGTCGGCCTTGTAGTATTTTGCCACGCATGATTTGTTCTTCCTTGGATGCCTCAGATGGTCTGCCACTTCCTCCGACTGAAGCCCATGCACCAAGAGAAAATTGAAGCCCACCATAATACCCATTCCCCGTATCATCTTGCCAATTTTGATGTGATTCACACTCTGCAAGCTGAAGCCAAATCTTATCATCAGATGGGTTAAAAACCGGAGTAGGTGTCGGAGTAACCTTATCAACTTCATAACTCATCGAGATAGGGGTCATAAATGTCGTTTCTGCAACCGGGGACGGATTGATTTCCGGCAAAACCTTTACATCTGTTGTGCCGGCTATAAGACTTTCTTGACGGTATGATTTCTCCTCCGAATCCGAATAGGCCTTAATTGCTGTATTACTAAGAATAAGAACAAGTGCTATAAAAAAGACGGCGATAATACCTATCCGTTCTCCGGAAGCGAAAAAGAGTTTCTGGAAATTGTCCTTAACACTTTCCATAAAATGCGGACAGGAATATAAATTCAACCTTCACAAAGGCAATAGATACAGTGTTTATTATATGAATTAAACACTACCGAATGCAAATTTAGGCTCAAAAAATGACGTATTGACATCGTTTCTTGCATTTATATTAATAGATATATGTTCTCCAAACTGCCCAGGGTTTTAGTATCTACATTTTTTCTATTTCTATTAATTCTTCTTCTTACTTCAACAACCATAGTTCAAGCAGCAAACGCTACGCATATAGTTATATCTGAGGTGGAAGTGGGGAAAACTGGAGCAGCCACTGATGAGTTTGTGGAACTTTACAACCCAACGCAGTCGGACATCAATATTGATACGTGGAAACTTACAAGAAAAACCCAGACGGGTGCTGAATCTGACTTGGTCTCAACAATCTCAGGCACTATAAAATCACATGGATATTTTCTTTTTACTCCTCAGGCAGGATATACCGGTTCTGCTTCAGCAGACCAAACATACTCTGTTTCGGATAATTCTATAACAGACAACAATACAATCTTACTATATGACAATAATAGTAACCTTGTAGACAAAGTAGGTTTTGGTACCGCAACCGACAAAGAGGGAACAGCGGAAACTAATCCGGGTTCCGGTACAAGCCGTGAACGTCAGGCAAATGCATCTTCAACATCCTCAACAATGGGCAGCGGTGGAATTGATGAAGTTAATGGAAATGGTGAAGACACAAATAATAACGCAAGTGATTTTGTACTTCGAAATGCACCGCAGCCGCAAAACTCCGCATCCTCCCTAGAGCCGGTCCCCACCCAAACCCCAACGGGTACGACAACTGTTACCCCAACAACGTCAGAAATGCCCACGGTTACAATAACTTCCACCCCATCTGAAACCCCTACAACAACACCGACAGCCACTCCCACCAACACCCCTACAGTCACTCCAACTGAAACACCAACAGATACCCCTACTCAAACACCAACCTCAATCCCTACTCAAACCGCAACTCCCACAATTTCTCCCTCTCCTACACCCACTATATCGGCAACACCAACTCCGACCGGTACTTTTCCATTTATCACGATTCCGAAATTCCAAACAGCTTGCACCGTAAATACAGTTAATTTCAGAATATTATTTGCTCAATTCCATTTTCCGATGATAACCTGCGCAATGACCTTACTCTGAATGTTGTACAACTCCTCATAAATACTGTACCCTTTTAGATATACATATGGACAAACTTAGCCCCGACTTAATAGAAGGACTCAAAAAAGAATCACTTCGATACATCTCCGACACTGCTCCAGGCTACTTTAGGCAAAAAAATAGAGGTGCCTTCTCTTATTACGATACTGAGGGAAGAAAAATTAGTGATGAAAGAAATCTTGAGCGAATCAAAAAGCTTGTTATCCCTCCCGCATGGAAAGATGTTTGGATTGCACCTTACCAAAATGGCCACTTGCAAGCAACAGGAATTGATGAGAAGGGGCGAAAACAATATATATATCACGAAGATTGGAAAAAAATAAGTCAAGAAAACAAATTCTCAAAAATGATAGATTTTGGGCTTAATTTGCCGAAAATAAGGTCAAAAATTTCATATGATATGCAATCGAAAGATATGTCAAAACAAAAAATTTTAGCCACCATCATCTGGCTTTTAGAGCACACTTTTGTCCGGATTGGGAATGAGGAGTATAAAAAAGAAAATGATTCATATGGACTTACCACCCTACGCAACAAACATGCACAGGTAAGGACAGGTGAGATTGTATTTCGTTTTAGAGGAAAGCATGGTGTTGAAAACATAATCGAGGTAACAAATCCGACAGTTGTTAAGACTATCAAAAAATGCATCGAGTTGCCCGGCTATGAACTCTTTCAATACATAGATGATGAGGGGGAAAGACACGTAATTGACTCTCAAGACGTCAATGATTTTCTGCAGGAGATAACGCAAAATGACTTCACCGCTAAAGATTTTCGGACATGGGGAGCAACAACACTGTCATCCGAAATACTCTACAAAAAGGGGCAAGCGGAAAATCCTGGCGACATGAAAAAAAATATCATCGACACCGTAAAAAAGGTTGCCGAACACCTCAATAATACTGTTGCTGTTTGCAGAAGTTATTATATCCATCCAACCGTTATCAAAACTTATTCCAAAAAGGTTCTTATTCCTCACTTTGAATCACACAAGAATAAAAAACCTCAAATAAAGGGACTTTCATGGGATGAAGAAGCGCTCATAAATCTGCTTAAAAAATATTCCTAAAAACACTTCTTGAAATCTGTTTTTTATATGGGTATAGTGAAAATGCAAAATGCCATCTCCCGAAGCAATCGTTAATACTGCTGAGTTAAACGAGAAATGTGCTGTTTTTGCTGCAAATGTCCCCGAGGTAGAAAACGCCGCTCGGTTGGTAACAACAGGCCTTTTTAGATTACAACATCGTGGTCAGGAGGGTTCGGGTGTAGTAAGTTCTGATGGGGATTTTTTACATCACAGGCGAGGAAGAGGACTCGTAACACAGGTCTTTGACCCTGAAGATTTTGACATCACCAAACTTCCCGGAAACATCGCTATTGGCCACAATAGATATAGCACGAGCAATGGGAATGGAAACAACCTGCATTTCCAACCTATTGTCGGTGAGGGTACTTCATTTGCACTTGCCCATAATGGAAATATTCCCGACACGTCACGGCTTGAAGCATTCCTTGATTCAAAAGGGGTTTCGGCAAAAACCATGAATGATTCGGAGATGATGCATGCTGCAATAGAACAATATGTCAAATGTGGAGCACCTCTTGAAGAAGCTGCCCGTAAAGCTTCCCCACTTTTTACAGGAGCCTATTCACTGGTTCTTATGGATAAAGACAAAGTGGTAGCGCTTCGAGATCCGAAAGGCATTCGACCACTCTCTCTTGCAAACTATAGGAATGGATATTTGATAGCTTCGGAAACCTGTGCATTCACACAAGACATGCGATATATAAGAGATATACGTCCGGGTGAGGAAGTTATAATAGATAGGAACGGTGTTACATCCGAACCTTTCGCAGATGGCGAACAGAAATTGGACATCTTCGAATTTGTGTATTTTTCAAGGCCGGATAGTCATCTTCTGGGCAAAAGCGTCTACAAAGTCAGAGAGCGGTTCGGCGAAATGTTGGCTGAAGAATTTCCGAAAATAAAAGGTGACATAGTCATTGATGTTCCTAACTCAGGACTTCCGGCTGCCCATGGTTTTGCTCGCGCCTCAGGAATTCCGAAAGAGGTCGGGCTTATTAAGAATACTTATAGCGGCCGGACTTTTATCGACCCCGGAGAAAATGTGCGGGCTCAGAAAGTGCGAGAAAAACTCACTCCACTTCCGGAAGTTCTGGCGGGTCAACGGGTGATTGTTGTAGACGACAGTATAGTGAGAGGCACCACTCCCCGAGAGGTGGTTAAGATGATTCGCGATGCCGGCGCAGCCGAAGTCCATATGCTCATCACATCTTCACCGGTAAAATACCCTGACTTCTACGGAATTGACACTCCGCAACAAAATAAACTTCTTGCAGCACGCATGACGGTTGAGGAAATGCAACATTATATCAGCGCCGACTCTTTACACTTTCTCCCTTATGAAAGAATGATTGAAGCAACCGGACTTCCTGAGGATGCCTTTTCTACCTCAGCTTTTACAGGAAATTATCCGATTGATATCGGAAAAAGAAGAAGCGAGGTTACACCGGTCTGAACAGATACCATTAATATGCTCCTCCGGACATCATCTTCCCGTCCATATTTATCGCGTCCCCGTTCTTCATTATCGTATCGGTTCCGTCAGCTCTCATAACTTTTCCATTCATCATGACTTTGTCTCCACTCGGCATTATGATATCTGAATCCATTTGCTTAACTTCCCCATTTTCAACAACCCACATCTTATCTTCCTTCATCATGATCTTATTTGAATTTGACTTCATTTGTTGCAGAGCCGCGTCCTTATCCAGAACCATTTTTGATAGTTCTTGAAGTTGTGGTTTATATTTTGCCCGTGCAATTAAATAACCTCCGACAAATGCGATAACAAGCGCAACAACTACAAAAATTTTCATCGTCATGTCATTATCGGTTCTTGTACTTTTTTTACTTGCCATGCAATATCACCTCCTTTTTTGTATACGGTACCAGTATGAAGTATTGGGAATATGCCTGTCAAGAATTTGGGGGCGATGAAAAGTACTCACGTACTATCTGAATGAACGAAGTGAATGTAGGAAAGCGTTCCTTCCTTGAAATTTTGTTTTCAAAGAAAACTAAATTCAATCTCAATAAATCGATAGGCATATGTCTTTTTAATTTATGCGAAGTATTCCCTAACTATTTTTACAGATTTTGCTATGTCTTTGTAGTATTTCTCCCGTGCGTTGAGAATTCGGGGACAAAGTTCCAAATTGATAAGTCCCGTATATTTTTTTTCCTTTAGATATGTAAGGAAACTTTCATAATTAAGCACCCCGTCCCCAAGCCCCATATGTTCTTTCTTCTCCGTGAAGTCAGAAAGATGAATATTTTTAAGAAATGGCCATAATTCCATAAAACCATCAGCTTTTTGAGGTTCACTTTCCATTAAATGTGAGATGTCCAAAGTAAATCCAAAACCATATTTTTTACAGATGCTATCAAAATATTCCACATCGGTTGCACTATCATGATGTTTTTTTGATACATAGTGAAGTAGCGGCATAAGTTGATAAATGTTAGTCATATTCTCGATGAGAATTTCAATTTCATATTTTTTTTGCATCTCAACAAGCCATTTGTAATACGCTTTTGATTTTGGTGAATTTATGTGGGTATTAACGAGCGGATGCGCAACATATACCGCATTGAATTTTTTCGCAAAGTAAAATGCCTTCTCATCTTGCCAAAATCCGGCAACCGACCAAGCCGGCTGATGAATAGAAAGAATTGGAACATTGTACCGCTTTGAAAGACGGGCAAGTTTTCTGAGTTGAAACCTGGTTTTCCAACCGACAACCACTTCAAGACCATCGACTCCCAAGTTATTGGCAAGCAAAAAATATTCTTCAAGTGCGATACCAAGAGGGATATCTGCAACAGAAAAAGTGAGCTTTGGGCTTTTTTTTTCGTCCATAATAACGTTAGATTATAACAAACAGGAAGCAAAGAAACATTGACGTTTTTTTGCTATATAATACTTATAAGTGTATCAGAAAGCGCTCTTACATTTTAAGAAAGTAGACCCTTTGCTTTATGAACTTGCCGAAAGCATCGACCCGATAGTTCTTGAGAAAAGTTCCAATCACTTTATCCGCCTTGTGAGGGCAATAGTCGGACAACAACTATCGGTAAAAGCAGCTGCAACAATTTTTGGACGGTTTGAAAAACTTTTTAAGAATGGGATTAGCGCTTCAGAAATTCTTAAACTTACGGATGATGATATACGCGCATGTGGAATTTCTTATCCGAAAATAAAATATATAAAGGACTTAGCCGAAAAAGTACACAAGAAAGAACTCCTTCTTGAAGAATTGGAATCGGCCGATGAACAAACAATAATTGAAAATTTGACAAAAGTGAAAGGTATAGGCGTGTGGTCGGCTGAGATGTTTTTGATGTTTGCACTTGCTCGCCCTGATGTATTTTCGGTTGGCGACCTGGGACTTAAAAATGCAATGACCCGATTATATAATCTGAAAAAGCCGACAGACAAACAGTTGTTAAAATTATCTGAAAAATGGAGTCCATATAGAACGTATGCTTGTCGAATTCTCTGGCAAAGTCTTGATAACCAACCAACATGACTACACTATTTCAATCTCAACTTCAGGACTGAAACCGAATGACTCCTGCATTTCCTCTTCAATTTCTGCTATTAAACCCTTAACATCATTTGCTTTTGCTCCACCAAGATTCACGATAAAATTTTGATGTTTCTCACTAACTTGTGCTTCTCCGTTTCTTTGACCCTTGAATCCAAGTCTATCAATCACATATCCCATACTTACCTTCCCGTGCCATTTTCCATATACTAAATCTTTTATGTCCCCCCACGACTCAAGAATCCTTTCAACCTCTTCTTTATTGGAGATATTTTTAAATACGCTTCCGCAATTGGGGTAGTCGAGTGGATGATGGTCTTGTCGGTATCGGATATTTGCATAATATGCCTCACGGGCGGCCAATAATTCCTCCGGAGTTGCCTGCTTTAACTGAAACTGTGCAGAAACAACAATAAGTTTTTCGCTTTTTACTTTACTTGAGCGATATGCAAATTCCATTTCATCATGGTTTAGAGTTACTTCCTCATAATCTCCGTTCTCAGAAAGTCTGATGCAATGAGCTTTTACGAAACTGTCTTTTATTTCTCCTCCAAAAGCGCCGACATTTCCGCGTACAGCCGCTCCAACAGTCCCGGGAAGCCCCCCCGCCCATTCAAGACCGGTAAGTCCGGTTTCAAACCCGTACTGTATAACGCTATCTAAGAATTCACCCGCAAAACTCTCAACTATCCCGTTTTCCAATAGACGCACTCCCATTCCATCCTCTTGAGAAAGAAACCGGATAATCACGCCATCGTAACCCTCATCTGAGAAAAGCAAGTT
>JAYRRJ010000136.1:0-4305 GCA_041910135.1 Candidatus Levyibacteriota bacterium | reverse complement strand
CTCGGCCGCGCTCGACAAGCTCGCGCGGGGCAAAACCCAAAAATTTCCTATCATTTTTATTTGCGGCTCCCCCCACACCCCCCGCCGCGAAGCGGAAAATCTGAAAGGAAGGAAATTTTTGGTTTTGCTGCCGCCGCTTCATAAATACATTATATCCTGATTTGGGATTATACCACAATAGGATATATCATAGAAACATATATGAGCAAGTCGGTTTACTCAAAAGATTACAAAGACATCATAGAACGCTTGAAAACAGCGCGTATTGAGGTTGGGCTTGCCCAGCAAGAAGTTGCTGACAAACTAGGCAAACCGCAATCATATATCTCAAAAATTGAATCCGGCGAGAGACGGCTTGATGTTGCCGAAATCAAGAAGTTTGCCACGATCTATAAAAAAGATATTTCCTTTTTCATAAAATAGCTATGCCAAACAATACTCAAAATCCAGGGCTTTTCGGAATAGCAAACTCAAACAAGGACTTTTCCGATGAGAGTTCTTGGGGAAAGAACCAGTTTAACAATACCTTTCCGGCCGCTCTTGCCAATTATATGGCAAGCCGTGAGCTTCCTTTGGTTTATATAAAACTCAATAGAGAACTAGCAACATTTCATGATTCTATTTCCGTAGAAAATCTATATGGCATATCTCCAACTGACGAACATGTATATTTCTCTTTTGAAACTGAATTTGAACCCTATCGTGACTTAGCAGAGGGCTGGTTACCAAGAGTAGATCTTGTTATTCAAAAGAGAAACGGAGGAACTTTTGAGTATTTGAAACCGCTTGAAATTAAGCTCACGGCTTTACCGGATGATCAAACTTCTGATTGTGCGGACGAGGATTTTGGAAGTGAAATCGTCGTAAGGCCAGACACAATTGTATATCTCGCGCTCGGCCTCGCTGATTCAATGCGAGAAAATAGAGAACAGCTACGAGAAATTTTAGAGCCTGTATGTGGGCGGAGAATAAATTGGAATGATGCGACCAGAGTAGAAGCAATACTGCCAAGATTGGTTGAGGCGTTAAACACTATTATTCTTCAGAACCCAGATAAAGAGAAGCCCCTTTTAATTCAGCCAGTTTGGAAGACAAAAGGAAAATCTACTGTCTTGGCAGATAATTGCCTTGATATTTTTGTGTGGAGCAATTTTGCCCTTACTCGATTATTCGTAAATCAAGTATCAGACAACGGCTCAATAACTCGCCCAGAACGTTCTGTTGTTTGGCTGGTAAAAATGCTTTATCAATTTGCGGTTGAGGGCAGAATTGATCATCAGCACATTATTGATACCTATACTTACGGAACAAAAAACGATAAAGCTTTTGCTATTGGTGGAATGAAAACAAGAGAGTATATGCGCTCGCCTCAACTGTTAAATCCACGCGTAACACGCCCAGAAATAAAAGACATTATTCTTGGAGGAGGCGAAAAACTTTTAAGCCCAGAGAGACGCTTCGACGGAATCGTCCAGAACACGATTGATCTCTTTGAAACCGTAGAGGAAATTGCCGAGGGTAGTTAAGCAAGAACTGCGATATCTTCTCTTTCAAAAAGAGTTGCCGGAGATTTTTTTAGCGGAACTCCGTTTTGCACTATTTCCATAATTGCGGAAGCAACAAATTTTGCGAGATTTACTGGAACAGCGTTTCCAATTTGTTGTTCTATCTCGGTTTTAGATCCCTCGAAAATAAAATCTTTTGGAAAAGTTTGGATCTGGGCGCGTTCCAATGTTGTCAGCGGTCGGATAGTTGATAGATCCTTTACCTTATCGAGAGCATGTCCGGGATAACCTTTTGGAATAGGGCGGTTTACGCCCCGTATTGTAGGGCTTGGCTCATCTACGCTAAACACCCCGCGTCTGTTGTAATTTCTTGGGTGGCGGTAGTAATAATCAAAACCTAAAGCATCACCAAAATAATCTCGAATAGACATGGGCGAAGTAGAGATCTTTTCTTGAATGAGGGCAAGAGCAAAATCGTCATGTGCTTTTAATTTTCCAATCAAGAAAAAGCGTTTTCGCTTTTGCGGAACTCCGCAAAAGCTTGCGTCGAGAACAATTTGTGTCAGCCCATATCCAGCTTTTTTGAAAATTTCTTTTGCTTCCGTTAGTTTTTTTGATTTCGTGATTTGGTCAACATTTTCCATTACAAACCACTCTGGTTTTATATTTGAGATTATCTTTGCATAAGAAACAGTGAGATCTGCTCTACCTCTTGTTTCATCTCTTTTCCCCGCATGAGAATAATCTTGACATGGAGGCCCACCGACAATCATGTCGGGTCTAAGTTTTGACAACTCGGAAACGCTTTTTTCAACATCAGACAAATCTAGGTCAAAAATATCATGGTCTGTAAAATTACGACGATATGTTTTAACGGCAGGCTCCCAGTTATCTACCGCACCCACGATTTTGAAACCAGCAGAAGAAAAGCCGAGAGACAACCCCCCACATCCTGCAAAAAGATCAATTGTTCGGATTTGTTTTTTCATAATTCTATAATCCTATTTTAGCATATATTAAAACTCTCGCCTAAGTACACCTACAACCTTACCCTGTACTTCAACGTTTTTTTCATAAAATGGCTTCATATACTTGTTAGCCGGAACAAGTTTGATTCCTTTTTTCTCGCGATAAATCTTTTTTAACGTAACAGCGTCTTTGTCTGGTAAATATGCCACTGCTTTTTCTCCATCATCAACTGTTTGTTGTTCGCGAACTATCACAATGTCGCCATCTGATATACCTTCTTCAATCATACTTGTTCCGGCAACCTTCAAAGCGTAATAATTTGCACCCCTTGAAAGCATACTGCGCGGAACTTCTATCGGTTCGGGATTTCTGATTGCCTCAATCGGCCCGCCTGCGGCGATTAGCCCCATGAGCGGGATTTCCACCAAGTCTCTTTTTTGATCGTTGAAAGTTTGTATTGACCGCTTCTTCCCTTTATCTGTGGAGAGTAAGTTTTTCTTTCGTAAATATGAAATATGCTGATGGATTGTTGGAATAGAAACACCAAAATTTTCGGCTATCTCACCGAGTGAGGGAGAGTAGCCTTTTTCTCTTTGAAACTTTGTGATGAATTGGAGAATTTCGGCTTGCCGTTTTGAAGGCTTACCTGTCCCCATTGACTTCTTTTCCATACCTAGATTATAATACCTAAAGATAACCTAAACAAGAGCGGTTATCCCCACCCAACTATGGCCATCAACGAACAATTTCAAAGATTTTACGAAAACATCAAACTTACGGAGGCACAACGTGAAGATGCAAAGCGCAAGTATGATGGTGTTTGTAGTAAATTGCACTCGTATTATTACCCCAATACGACGTATGACGGCACCACAAGATTTCTCATCGGTTCTTACGGAAAGAAAACTCATATCCGCCCCGCTCGTGACATAGATGTTATTTTCATAATGCCACCAGAAAAGTTTTCTCAATACAATGACAATAGTTCAAATTGTCAGTCCCAACTTCATCAAGACATTAAGACAATTTTGGAAGAAAAGTATCCCGACACACCAATCAGCGCATGGGGTAAGGTCGTCGCGTTGGATTTTGCCGACCCTCAACATAAAGTAGAGGTACAACCCGCATGGGAAAATGAAAATGGCACTTTTATTATACCGAATTCCGAAAATGGAGGCAGTTGGGAAACTGTTGATCCGAGGGCTGAAATAAAAAGAATAAAAGAGTCCGACGATCAAACAGGCAAGACAAAGGCACTAATACGGATGATTAAGAAATGGTCGGAACTTTGCACCGCTAAGGTAAAATCATTCGCCATAGAGAATAAAGTCCTTGAATTTTTTTCAACCAATAGCGCTGACGATGAATATGCGACAACAATTCGTGATTTTTTCGCTTATTTTTACAATTCCGCAACCGACGAAAACCTGCGAAGCCATTTGAATACTGCTTTAAGTCGTGCAAGAAAGGCTTGTGACTTTGAAGATGCGCATAAAATAGATAATGCGACTGAAGAATGGAGAAAAATATTCGGCGATGATTTCCCGGTTGCCGAGACTGAGAAGGGTGTTGTTGCTACCTTTCATCAGATTGTTTCAAAATTACAGTCGCTATTTCCAGCGCCAACAGAGGAACACTTAGATCGTAAATACGGTATTATCACTGTCCTCAATCCGGCTTATTCAATCACAGTAGATGTTAATATAAACCAGAACGGATGGCGAAAAAATCACTGGCTTTTGAGTGAATTTCAAAAGCGAGGTTATCGCATTCAAAAAAGAGCAAGTCTTTTATTCAAAATAATTTCCCATAATGTTCCCGAGCCTTATAG
>JAYRRJ010000135.1:0-15930 GCA_041910135.1 Candidatus Levyibacteriota bacterium | reverse complement strand
TGCTTCAATTGTTGTCAAGAATGGAAAAATCTCGACAGGGGGAAAGGTATACACTGAGCATAAAGAGGCAGGTAAAGTCCGTGCGCTTATTGATGCGTTGGGGAAGCAATTGAAAGAAGTAGGTCCGGGAGAAGCTGTCGAAGTATTGGGCTTCACGGAAGTTCTTCCTGCCGGCAGCATTTTAAATACAACCGCAACAATAACTCCGAAAACAGAAAATACGCTTACCACCCACTCAACTGCCGACCTTATGAAAATTCTTCAAACGAAAGAAAATGAAAAGCTTCCCGTCGTCGTCAAAACTCAAACAAGTGGAGAATTTGAGGCTGTTTTACAGGCACTTCCTGAGGACGTTGAAGTAGTTTTTGAAGGCAGAGGAGAAATCTCAGTGTCCGATGTGTTAATGGCTCGGGATTTCAATGCAATAATCGTTGGTTTTAACGTTGATATCGAAAAACAGGCTAAAATTCTTGCCGACTCGCAAAAAACTTTCTATAGGACATATAACATAATATACAATATGCTAGACGAGCTCAAAGATGCGGTAGATCTTATCCGCGAGCGTGCAAAGCGTAAAATTTTTGGTAAAGCACAAATATTGGCTGCTTTTGAAGGGAATGAGGGTCAAATCTTGGGCGTACGGGTGCAGGAAGGAAGACTTGCGACAGGGGACAAGGTCATAATTACCAGAGGAGACACTGAAACTCTCGAAACGAAGATAGTTTCCCTCAAACAAGGGAAAAAAGACGTGAAGGAGATTGGAAAGGGTAATGAATGCGGAATTATGCTCGACCCTCAAGTTGACTTTACTATAGGTGATATGGTAATATCGTATTCTTAGTTTGAGCGTTTATGTTTGAGCCTAAGTTTTTATGAATCCGACAATTGCGCAGGAAATAAACGTATTAAGGGACTTTCTGGACCAGAACAACGATTTAGGTATCGTTATGGGTACTCACCAGAATCTTGATACCGTTTCCTCGGCTCTTTCTTTCTATCTTTCTCTTACCCAGGCAGGAAAAAAAGTTCAAATTGTATCCAAAAAGCAACCGACAGTTGAGGTTTCGAGCTTGGTGGGTGTCGATAGAATAAAAGAAAGTTTTGTCGGAACACGTGGAAAGCTCGTTGTTTCACTCCCTTATATAAAAGGAGAAGTCGAGAAAGTTCTTTTCACCGAGGCTCCAAATACAATAAATTTTCATTTAACAGCAGCTCCTGACAGAAGTATTACTCCATTTGACGTCAATGATGTGAAGCTCACCTGGGAGGGTGGGGCTCCAAGTGCAATAGTTGCATTTGGCGTAGGAACGATAGATGAGCTGAGTGGGATAATTGACCCTAACTCTACAAAAATCGTCAATATTGACAATTATCCTGGAAATACTCGTTTTGGAGACGTTGTACTGGTGGACGAAAGTTTTTCGTCCCTTTCTGAAATAATCGGTAAAGTTTTAAAGGATTTACAGCTTCCGATGGATATGGACATTGCGCAAAATCTTCTTGATGGTGTGTTGTACGCTACAAGAAACTTCACAAAGCAAAACACTTCGCCCCTTGCCTTTGAAACCGCATCTGCTGCTATGTATCACGGTGCACAAAGGAAAGCAGAGGAAGCTCAAATGCGTCGTGAAGCATCAAATATAGGGGTTTCGCGCCAAAGCCAAGGTCAGGACAGAAACAGAGAGCCTCGTTCGCAGCAACAGAGCAATAGGCCCCGTGTGAATGACAACGATTTTCCGGCCATGCACATGCAGGGAGGACGCAACCAACAGCAAGGCCAAAACCAGCAAAATGAGAGCAGACGCCAAAATCCGATGAGAACACAACAGCCTCAAAACCAGCCAAGGATGCAACAACAGCAATTTGGCCAGTCACAAAGAGCAAATGATATAAGAGAAAAAATAATGCGCGAGGAAGCCTCTCAGCCACAATTTGCGCCGGAAGACGCAGTTGAAGATGCGCAAATTGTGAACGAACCAATTGTGCAAAATCAACCCATAGAGAACGTGCGAATGCCTCAGGAGCCATCATTTAACCCTCAAAACAATGAAGAAGTTCCTGATGATTGGTTGATGCCAAAAGTCTTCAAGAGCTCCAAGAACAATAATTAAGAATACCGTAAGAACCCTAATGGTTGTAATTTCGCCTCAGTTTTGCTAAAATACGTATCTACGAGGTTTGCAAATAAAACCTTGATGTAAATATGCCATTAAGACGCGAAGAAAAAGAAGTAATTATTAAAGATAACGCCGTTATTGACGGCGACACAGGAAGTCCCGAAGTGCAGATTGCACTTCTTACACATAAGATTCAAAAATTGACGGACCACTTGAAAATTCATCAAAAAGATTTTCACAGTAGACGAGGACTTTTAAATATGTTATCAAAGAGAAGAAGGCTGTTTAACTTTTTAGTTAAAGTTGACAAAAACCGTGCCGAAGGCATCGGAAAGAAAGTTGGCCTCGCCAAATAAGCGTAGCTTGCTCTATTACAGAGTAGAGTTTACTTCGTATAACTTGTTGGTTGTTGGGGAGTATATATAAAAATTAAATGAAAAAAATTTCAAAGTCGTTTGATATTAGCGGTAAGACAATTACGTTTGAGACCGGAACACTGGCTTCTCTTGCAACGTCTTCAGTCTTGGCCCGTATGGGTGATACGGTCGTTCTTGCAACCGTTACGATGGGCCGAAATGACACAACTCTCGATTATTTTCCTCTTTCGGTTGAATACGTCGAACATTTATATGCGGGCGGCAAAATCAAAGGTTCACGGTGGGTAAAGCGGGAAGGAAGACCTTCAGATGACGCAGTTTTGACAGGAAGACTTATCGACCGGTCAATCCGTCCACTTTTTCCAAAAGAACTCAAAAAAGACGTTCAAGTTATTATAAATGTGCTTTCATCAGACGGAGTAAATGACCCCGATATTCTTTCAATTAATGCGGTAAGTGCCGCTCTTGCCATTTCAAAAATTCCATGGAATGGGCCGGTTGGAGCGGTAAGAGTTGGGGTAAATAAAGAAACCCGAGAATTAATTGTAAATCCCGACATGACAATGGAGAAGGACCTTGATTTCGTTTTGACCGCTTCAAAAAATGGAAATACCGTTATGGTTGAAGCAGGTGCGAATCAAATAGCTGAAGATGTGGCTCTTAACGCAGTCAAGATGGCCAAGGAATGGAATGGAAAGATTGTTGAATTCATAAATAACGTTGTTAAGGAAATCGGAGAAGAAAAAATTGAGTTAACAAAAGACGAAGAAAAGCAGAAATACATTGATCTTGTCGAGAAATCATATAAGAAAAATGTTACCGAAGTTTTGGAAGGAGAACTGGGGGAAAATGTGTCAGGAGACCTCCAAAAAATTGCAGATATCATCGTTGAAGCAGAGACTAAAACCTTAAAAGAGGGTGAAACCGTTGACAAGAAGAAAGTTTTTGAGGCTGTTGATTATGTATTCAAGAAGATTATCCGGGTCAACATCGTTGAGAAAGAAAAAAGGTTTGACGGAAGAAAAATTGATGAAATTAGACCGCTTTCGGCTCAAGTGAGCTTCTTGCCACGCGTTCATGGCTCGGCACTTTTTCAAAGAGGACAGACCCAGGTACTTTCCATTGCAACACTCGCATCAAGCGCATTCGGACAGCTTATCGAGACATTAGAGGGAGAAGAAACAAAACGTTACATGCATCACTATACGTTCCCACCGTTCTCAGTAGGGGAAACAGGAAGAATCGGTTCTCCATCCAGACGTGAAATTGGACACGGTGCGCTTGCAGAACGTGCAATTGAGGCTGTTTTGCCAAGTGAAGAGGAATTCCCTTATGCAATCCGGGTCGTTTCCGAGGTTCTTTCATCAAACGGTTCAACGTCTATGGCTTCAACGTGCGGTTCCACTTTGGCTCTTATGGACGCCGGAGTACCAATAAAAAAGCCGGTTGCAGGAATTGCAATTGGACTTATGACTTTGGATGACAAGTACAAAATTCTGACCGACATTATCGGTATGGAAGATTTTGCAGGAGATATGGACTTTAAAGTTGCAGGAACAGATAGTGGCATTACGGCGATCCAATTAGACGTTAAAGTAGATGCATTGACTATTGACATGATTGCGGAAGTTTTTGAAAGGGCGAAAAAAGCTCGCATGCAAATTCTGGATGTCATGCTTGCTGCACTTCCGGAAACCAGAAAAGAGGTTAGTGCTTATGCTCCAAAAATAAAAATGATTAAAATTGACCCGGAAAAAATCGGTGGCGTCATCGGAAGCGGCGGGAAGGTTATCAAAAACATTATTGCCTCAACCGGAGCGCAGGTCGATATTGAGGATGACGGAAGTGTCTCCATATCTGCTATTGATGAAGAGGCTGTTGAAAAAGCAACCAAATGGGTCGAAGGGCTTACGCATGACGTTGAGCCGGGAGAGGTATATGACGGGACCGTGAAGCGGATGCTTAATTTCGGAGCATTTGTCGAAATCTTACCCGGAAAAGAGGGTTTGGTACATGTGTCAGAAATGTCAACAGATTACGTGCAAGACCCTGCAGATGTTGTTGAGATTGGACAGCAAGTTAAAGTAAGAGTGAAAGAAATTGATGATCAGGGAAGAATTAACCTCTCCATGAAATTTGGAGAAGACGCAGACAAACCATCAAAAAGACCCGAAGGGTCCGGCGGAGGCGATCGCGGTGGAGACCGAGGAGGACGAAGCGGCGGAGGATTCCGAGGAGGTCGTTCGGGTGGAGGATATTCAAGAGGCGGAGGAGGACGACGTGACTTTGGGGGCGGAACATCCCGTGGTGGTTCTTCAAGAAGTTTTTCTTCAGGCGGAAGACGTTCGGGTGGCGGAGACAAAAAACCTTCATATCAAGGCGGCCGGCGCGATGACTGGAGAGGATAGTCTTAATTCTTTCGTTATAACCACGGGTACTGTCACTTCTCATTTCCCAATTTGTTATACTTAATTCATGGATGCTGCCCAGGTTCCGCCTAATTCGAACAATCAACCTCCCGATAATTCTTCGCAAATTGCGAAGTTAGACGCACTTATTGCGGCCACAAAATTACCTCAAGATTTGGATCTTTCGACCAGAGCTATGACTGCAAGACTCAAAATCGTAAAGGACCAGCCGTCATTTTACACGGAATACGACACGATTTCCCGGTATATTACGTGGGTTGCCTCACTTCCGTGGAGTAAATACTCTCAAGACATTCTGGATTTAAATCACGCAAAACAGGTTTTGGACCACAATCACTACGGACTCGAGGCGGTTAAAGAGCAAATATTGGAATTTTTATCGGTTATGATTTTGACAAAAGCACGAGCCGGCCAGCAGGGGTCAGATATCATCGCGCGTGCACCAATTTTGTCCCTAGTGGGGCTTGCCGGAGTCGGAAAAACGACCATCGCGTATTCAATCGCTGAGGCACTCGGACGCAAAATTGAAAGGATTCCCTTTGGAGGAATGGGAAGTGCTTCTCAGCTTCGGGGCAAATCACGGCTTTATAGCGATAGTGAGCCTGGATACGTTATAAAAGCCCTGCGTCGTGCCAAAACTGCAAACCCTGTCATTCTTTTGGATGAAATTGACAGAGTCAGTGAGGAAGCAAGAGCAGATATCATGGGAGTGCTTGTTGAGCTTTTGGACCCTCAACAGAACAAAGCATTTACGGACCATTTTATTGATTTCCCTTTTGACCTTTCTCAAGTGCTTTTTATTGCAACCTCAAATAACACGAAAGACATCTCAACCGCGGTTGTAGATAGGCTTGAAATTATCCAAATGCCCTCATATACGGATGATGAAAAAACAGTTATTGGCAAAACGTATGTTCTTCCAAAAGTTATGCATGAGTCGGGCCTTACGCCAAATGATTTTGCAATAGCCGATGATGTGTGGCCGGAGGCTATCGTGCGTCCATTAGGATACGACCCGGGAATCAGAGGCCTTCAGAGAGTTTTGCAGGGAATAGTCAGAAAAACGGTCTACTACATGATGCTTGGGAAAATCCCTCAAGGTCAAAGGTTTATTGTTACAAATCAAAACATCAAGAGTTTTATAAATACATGGTAGGGTCGGTCTTGTTCTTTTCTGCCGAGAAAAGAACCAAAAGCTCTCGACATGTCGCGCTCTGAGTATTTCAAACTCCGTTTCATTCACTGAAAGAGCCGGACTCCCATTCTATGGGGTCGCCTTTCCTCTTTCCGGGCGTTCATTCCACTTCGTTTGCCATACGCGACGCGCGAGAATGTCGAACCAAAGGTAAATTTTCATAGACCCGCGCAGAATGGCAAATGAAAGTTGTATTCAAACATAACAATCGGCGATCTGTTGTGTGCTTAGCACAATTAAATAGAATCGAGGAATGGCAACGCTATTTAGGCTACAAGCCAATTCGAAAGTAGCTGATATAATCATGATATGTCAGAAGACGGCGAAGGTAGTTTGCCAATACAACCACACGATTCACTAAAAACAAGACTAGGGAGAAACTTACTTAGGGTTGCAATAGGTGGAAATCAGGACAATGGGCTTGATTTTAAATCGGTAAGAATTGTTGGGAAGCACTTAAGGGAAATTGATGATCAAATACCAGATAAAGGACTTCCATTAGCACTAAAAGAGCATTTTCAAAGACTTAGATATAATGTTGAGCCTCAATATCAAGCGGCGGAAAGCAAGGATGCTTTAGAACGATGTCCGGCTTTAGTCATTGCAACTCATCCTTCGCTTATGGATCCCGTGAATCTTATTGCCTCTCTTCCCGAAGTAAGAAAAGATATGTCTATAGTTGGAAACACTGTTTTTCAGACACTGGGAGATAACTTTTCTCAGCATGTTATCCCAATTTATAGAGCAGGAAATAGCTATCGGGTGGAGGGAAAAGCTTTGCTGTGGAGAAAATATGGAATACCACAGGAAGAGCATGCTCTCCTTGAGGCGGGAAGATTAAATAAGGAGAGTCTTAGGGTTGGTGCGGAAAAGATAAACGAAGGAGGTCTTGTTCTTTTTTTGCCGGATGGTTCAACAGAGGGTAAGGAGTGGTATAACGGTATTGGGGAATTAGTAAAACAAATTGTTAGGGAGGATGCACGCATAGTTTTTGCAGCGACTGAAAAACCCAGAATCAGGGATTATGGACGAATTTTTTCTACAGTTGCCGGTTATATGCCTCCAACCACAACGCACGTTGCATTTTCTGAGCCTCATTCTGTTGAAGAATATGCACCAAATGATGTGAATAAACGCATAATTACTCAAAATTTGAAACAATCTTATGAATTCTTTGCGCAGCATGCTGTATAATTAGGCTAACTGAATTTGTTTATCCATGGACAATAACCCCTCTCAAAATTCCCTCACTCTTATTCCTCTTGGTGGTATCGGAAGCGTTACGAAGAACATGTACCTCTATATTTACGGGAATGAGATTCTTATTGTTGATTGTGGGATGGGGTTCCCCGATGCATCGACACCCGGGGTCGATTTTTTAATTCCCGACATCACACATCTTAAAAAATTAGTTTCTCAAGGGAAAAAAATCGTCGGACTTCTTTTGACTCACGGGCACGAAGATCACATCGGTGGTGTCCCTTTTGTTCTCGATCAGCTACCTGAATTTCCGATGTATGCAACGCCTTTGACAGCGGCATTTACCAACGAAAAACTTAAAGATTTTGGGCTCAACCGAAGGGTAACGGAGGTCAAATTTAAAAAAGACTTTAAATTAGGTTCATTCATGGTTCGTTTCTTACACATTACCCACTCCGTTATGGATACCTCAAATATTTTTGTCAAAACACCTATCGGAAATTTTTACCATGGGAGTGATTATAAATTTGACTTGACTCCTCCTGATGGCAAGCCTTCAGACCTTCATGGAATTGCAGCAACGTCTCAGGAAGGAGTTTTGTGTTTACTTTCCGATTCACTAGGAGCCGAGCGGGAAGGTCATTCAAAGTCGGAAAGAAAAATCTCGGACAGTTTTGAGGCTGAATTCAGGAGAGCTAAGGGAAGAGTTTTTGTCAGCACTTATTCGTCAAATATTTCACGCATGAATCAGGCAATAGAAGTTGCACTCCGATTCAACAGAAAAATCTGCTTCATTGGACGCTCATTTACGAAGGCCCGGGATATCGGAAGGCAATTAGGATACATGAAATTGCCTCAAAATATGGAAGTAAAACCTCAGCAGGTAATGACAATGGATCCTACAAAAGTTATGATTTTAATTCCCGGAAGTCAGGCGCAGGAAGAATCGGCTTTGGTGCGGGTTGCTCATGACAATGACAAAGCGCTTCGGATAGACAAAAGGGATACGGTCATTTTTTCGGCAGACCCGATTCCCGGAAATGAGGTCAATATCTATAGTCTTATCGACATTATTTCCAAAAAAGGAGCTCGGGTGATACATAGTGATATGAGTGATGAGTTCCATGTCTCAGGTCATGGCTCGCAAAACGACATAAAACTTCTTGCAACTCTCACCCGACCCCGTTTTGCAATGCCAATTGGGGGAAATTACCGACACATGATAGCCTTCAAAGAAATAATGACCGAGCTTGGAATGCGCGAGCAGGACGTGGTGCTTCCCGAATATGGACAGGAAATAATTTTTAACAAAAATAATTTTCGGTATGGTGCAAAAATTCCGCTTGCGACTGTGTATGTAGATGAGATAACCGGCGAGGAAATGGAGAAATTTATATTGCTGGATAGACAAAAAATAGCAAAAGAGGGAATTATGATAATAATTGTTGAGGTGGAAGGCGAAACGGGAAAAATCATCTCATCTCCGGACATTATCGTGAGGGGAGGGATTTTCACAGAAAAAGAAGGATTTGCAAAGAAATTGGAAGAAGAGTTGGGCGAAACGTTAAGCGGGAATGGAGACAAAAAACCGAATATGGGAATTTACCGTAAAACAATCCAGCGAAAGGCGGAAGAATTGTTATACCGCATGAAGCGCGAGCCCCTTGTCATCCCCGTTGTCGTTGAAGTATAACTTGACTGCAAATTCACAGAAATAATCAATGTTGAAAATTTGAATTGGGTGTAGAATATGGCCATATGTTGGCAGAAAGCGATTATCACTTGGGAATAGATGACGTGAGAATAAATGAAGTGGGTGAAAGAGTTGATGATTTCTGGACCGATGACAGGCTGCTTGCCGGAGTAGTTCGGGGGACCATGACTAAAATTAGAACAGTGCAGCCTGATTACGTATCTTTCTTAGGGGACATGAGCCAGGAGATAGGAATTTCAAACATGCTTGTTTATGGAGCGGCAGCAATGATAGCTCACGAGTTGGTACCGGTAATGCAACGGTTGGAGCCATTGAAAAGAGAAGACCTTACAGCATTAAAATCGAGAGTTTTGGAACAATTTTCTTTTGTAAGGATAGGGGAGAATAGGACAGTCCAATATCTTGAAACCGACTGGATGTTGGAGGAATTGGAGGGTGATTCACCGGATTTTGTAGAATGGATAAGACAGGTAGGTAATGAACTCGATGAAGATGGAAGACAGTATGATTTCAAGTTAGGGTGTCTTTTGGCTGTTATGCCATTTCATCTCCGTAATAAATCAAGAATTTTAGCTTAGGACAGATTTATTTTTCCGAACCGGAACGGTCATTGTTTCCTTTCTTAAATTTACGATACAATTGAGATGCTGCCTATATGAATACTGTTCGTCAACCACTTGAGTGTGCTTACTTTTCCATGGAATTTATGTTGGAGTCGGATATCCCTACATATGCCGGGGGCCTGGGTGTTTTAGCAGGTGACCTACTGCGTTCGTGCGCGGATATGGAAGTGCCCGTAGTGGGAGTCTCCCTTGTTTATTATGACAATATGTCACGGCAAATAATCCGGGATGGAAAACAAATGTATGAGTCTCTTGTCTGGCACAAAAACGATCAATTGACAAAACTTCCCAATAGAATCGAAATTACTATCAACGGTCAGAAAATAATTGTGTGTGTGTGGCGGTATGACATCGTAGGTATCAACGGTTACGTAGTCCCCGTATATCTTTTGGATACCGATTTTCTTGATAATAATGTCTACGCTCGGGGAATTACAAAATCGTTATATGAAGGAAGCCAGCGGCTTGCCCAAGAAATTCTTCTTGGTGTCGGGGGAGTAAAGATGTTGAGGGATTTGGGTTACAAAGACATTAAGACATTTCATATGAATGAAGGACATGCTTCTTTTGTTCCCATCGGACTTCTTTCGGAAAACGATTACAAAGATGAGAAAGTAAAACCGCAATGTGTATTTACAACCCATACCCCAATTCCTGAAGGGCACGACAAGTTCTCATATGACTACGCGTATCAGATTGCGGGAGATAATTTACCTTGGCATATAAAAAAACTCGCCTCGGAAGAAGAGTTGCATATGACAAAACTTGGGATGAGCGAAAGCAAGTATATTTTTGGAGTATCACAAAAACATGGAAGAGTTTCTCAGAATATGTTTCCGCAATTTGATATCCATGCCATAACAAACGGTGTACACCATAGAACGTGGATTGGAACCGAGCTGGCAAATCTATACGACAAGCACCTTCCGGAATGGGTCACTAACCCCTATGTTTTTAAGGAGGCAATAGATAAAATTCCTGACGAAGAATTGTGGAATGCTCACCAGGAAGAGAAAAGAAAACTGTTGGAATACGTAAATCACCATTTAACTTCGGTTTCGTCATTTGAGGAGCAGAAAAATCCATCCCCCTCTGAGTTGTTGGATGTTGACACACTGACTATTTCGCTCGCCAGACGTCTTGTTCCATATAAAAGACCGTTGCTTTTGTATAGTAATATCGAAAGACTTTTGAAAATTGGTCAAGGGAAAATACAGATTATTCAGTGTGGAAAAGCAAATCCTCAGGACGAGTCGGCTCAGAATTTTGTGCAGCAAATTATCGAAATATCCCGACAATTAAGAGGAAAAATTAGGGTTGTGTATTTGGAAAACTATTCGCCGCTTCTTGCCCGGCCATTGGTCCGCGGGTCGGATGTGTGGCTCAACACACCCAAGAGACCTCTTGAGGCATCCGGCACATCAGGCATGAAAGCTGCTATGAACGGAGTTCTCAATTTTTCAGTACTTGATGGATGGTGGATAGAGGGATACGAAATGGATTCCGAAGCGGGTTTTTCTATAGGCCCGGATGACCCAAGCGTTACACCTCAAAATGACGATAAGCAAGATATTGACGATATGTATAACAAGTTGCAAAACGAGATAATTCCTCTTTACTATGGGGGTCGGCGGGATTGGATAAATCGCATGAAACATGCGATAGCACTTGGAGCATATTTCAATACTCATCGCGCCATTTCCGAATATCGCGAAAAGGCTTGGAATGCCTAGTTAATTTTAACTCCTCTGACGGTTGATTATCGGCTCAAGATTATCTATTATGGTACAATAATTATTACCTCGCTCCGATAGGAGTTTATTCAAATGCCAAAAAAAAGAAAGATAAAAAAGAGAGGTTCCTATAAAAGAAGAAGCCCCGGCTTAAAACTTAAGAAAGGGACTATTTATACACTTTCCGCTATCGGGCTTGTCTTTTTCGCACTTGCGAGTCTGGTTTCATATACACGGAACGGAAGCGCACTAACCAAATTGAACGATTACCTCGTCAATTTCTTTGGGTTCTTTTCGTTTTTGGTTCCGCTCGTATGTATTCTCGTTGCACTTTTTATTTTGCAAATGAAAAACAGTCTGTCAAAGCCAAATATCTCAATCGGATTTATTGTATTTTCGGTGTCAATTTTGGGGCTATTTCAGAGTGGAATGGTAGGGCATGATATTTATTTCTATATTAGTAACCTTATCGGGCCGATTTTGACGGTTTTACTCTTTGCTTTGGGTGCATTTATTGGGTTTGTTGTTTGCATGAATCTTTCTTTCACCGAGATAGGTTCTTTTGTTTTTTCATCGGTCAAAGGGGCCGGGAGTAATGTAGGAAAAGGGGTTACCCCCCTTCTAAAAACAAAAGATAAATTCGCAACCGACATGCAGCCTATGACGATAAAGGGGATAGGTGATGACGTAAAAATCAATACGGTCAATGTGTCAGACGCTAAAGATCCAAGTACCCCGCCCGCAAAGTCAGCTGCTCCTCTGAGCCCACCGGTGCCACCAAAGAAGGGCATGCTTCCGGAAGAAATGATACTTAATAAGCCTTTAGAAATGGGAATGTGGGAATACCCTCCATTCTCATTACTAACCGAGAACAAAGACAAAAAACGCGATACGGGAGACGTGAAGAGAATTGCTGCAACAATTGAGAGTACTTTGCAAAGTTTTGGGGTGAAGGCAGGAGTTGCCGAGATAAATGTCGGACCTTCGGTTACACAGTATGCAATTAGAATCCCATTGGGCACAAAGCTTTCCAGAATTACGACTCTTGCAAATGATTTGGCCTTGGCTACCGAGGCTCCCGGAGGACAAATTAGAATTGAAGCTCCAATTCCAGGGCGAAGTCTTGTCGGAATCGAAATCCCCAATAAGTCACTTGAACTTGTTCCTCTTCGCACAATGCTTGAATCGAAAAAAATGCAGGAAACAAAATCAAAACTCGCGGTTCCTCTTGGGCTCAACGTCAGCGGAGAGCCGGTAGTTGCCGATATTGCAAAAATGCCACACGTTTTGATTGCCGGAACGACGGGTTCCGGAAAATCGGTTATGGTAAATGCATTTATTTCATCGTTCCTCTTTAGGGCCTCACCTTCGGAGGTAAAACTTATCATGATTGATCCTAAAAGAGTTGAATTGACGGGTTACAACGATATTCCACATCTCCTTTCTCCTGTCGTCGTTGAGCCGGAGCAGGCGGTATCTGCCCTCAAGTGGGCGCTGAAGGAAATGGATAGGCGTTATACAAAATTCGCAGAGGCAGGTGTAAAAAATATCGATTCCTATAATGAGCTGGCAGGATTTCAGGCAATTCCCTATATCGTTATTGTCATGGATGAGTTGGCAGACCTGATGGCTTTGGCGCCCGTTGAGGTCGAGGATAGTATTGCACGACTTGCCCAAATGGCGCGGGCAACCGGTATTCATCTGGTGTTGGCGACGCAGAGGCCTTCGGTTGATGTTATTACGGGTCTTATTAAGGCGAATATTCCCTGCCGTATCGCATTTAATGTGTCTTCGGGTATTGATTCAAAAGTTATTATCGACGGACCCGGTGCCGAGAAATTATTGGGACGGGGAGACATGCTTTTTGTTCCGCCTGACCAAGCAAAACCTGCGCGTATACAGGGGACATTTGTATCCGATCAGGATGTTAAGAGGCTGGTCAATTTCATAAAATCGAAAGGAATTCCTGTTGAGTACACTTCGGAGGTTATTGAGCAATCGGTAAATATTAAAGGACGTGGTGGTATTAATGCGACCGGGACAGGCGGAGATGAGCATGACGAACTCTTTGAGCAGGCTGTGAGAATGATTTCTCAGCACGATAGGGCATCCGCATCTCTCATACAACGAAGGTTGCAGGTTGGGTTTAATAGAGCCGCACGGCTTCTCGAACAGCTCGAGGAGGCAGGTGTTGTCGGTCCTGCCGACGGTTCAAAGCCGCGGGATGTATTGGTGCGAAATGCTGATGAATTCCTCAATGGTCCTGTCCAAACTCAAGAGTAACATTTTTTATGCGTAAGATTTCAGAAATCCTTCAGGATGCCCGTATTGAAAAGGGCTATTCTTTGGAAAATGTCGTAAAGGCTACAAAAATAAAGAAGCAATTTATTATTGCAATTGAGGAAGGAAGATATTTTGACTTGCCGTCGGAAAGTTATGCATTGGGGTTCATAAAAAATTACGCGCAATACGTAGGATATGACAAAAATAAAGCTGCCGCGCTATTTAGAAGGGAGTATGAGGGTGTCGCAGGGCGCGTGTTGCCTACTTTTAAAAGCAAAGATAACAAACTTATCAAAAGAAAATTCAATACACCAAGAAATTTTATCATCGGCATTGTGGTGTTGGTGATACTTGGCTACATCGGATTTCAATATAGTTCTTTTTTCTTCGGCCCAAAATTGGAAGTTGTTACCCCGAAGGATAATTCTCTTGTTAAAAATAATATTGTAGAAGTTTCCGGGAAAACCGATCCGTACGCAACGGTCCTTATCAATAACGAAGAGTCATATGTACAGCTGGACGGGTCATTCAAAAAAACGCTCTATTTGTTTGAAGGGGATAGGATAATTATCGTTACTTCCCAAAATAGAAATGGAAAGAATACAAAAAAAATACTTCATGTGAAAGTCCGCTAATGGAGACTAAATAAACCCCTATTGAAAGCACGCTTAAAACTCTTATAGAAAATAAAAAGCGACAATAAGAAGTAAAAGACATTAAGAATTGTTGCGATTAACATATAATTCCAATTCACGGTATGGTTAAAAATTATTTGCCGGGTTGCTTCATACACATAACTTGAAGGGAGAGCATATGCTATATTTTGTGCCCAATGAGGGAGTATCGAGACCGGATAATAAATTGCGGAAAATGGTGCTGCTGCCCAAGGAACCGTCCATCCTAATGTCTGTATTCGTGAACCGAATCGCAGAATGACGGAGCCGACCAAAAGCCCAATTGAGAATCCAAAAACAAAAAGCTGCAATAAAAAAGGGAGAAGAGCCCAGCCGTAAATAAATATATTCACTTTGTATAAGAGGTAGGCAATAATTGAGGCAAAGGCAATACTGATTATTCCCTTTAATATCCCGACAATAGCAAGCGCTGTTATCCATTCGAAAAATCTCAGAGGAGCGACGAAAATATTTGGGAGATTCCAGTCCCACAATTCGACTAAAACATTAATTGAAATTTCGTTTTGGGCGCGCCACGGAATAATCCACAGGAGTATTGCGCCGATGATTGCAATAATATGGAGTTTTGAATCGGGGGAAAAAGAAACGAAATATATACCCGCAAGTCCCCACAAAATGATGTCGAGAGCAGGCCAATAAAACACATCGCTCATTCTGTCAAAACTCTTTCTTAAGTTATAAAAATGCCTCAAAACGAGGGCATAAATTCGTCTGATACTCATACAGTATTTAATGAAATTTTTAAGAAATAATCTTCAAGAGTAGGTTTATTGATGCTTATCTCGTCATAGAGGATATTGTTTTCGGACAGCTTGTGAAGAATTCTTGGTATTTCTTTTTCATTTATGGAAATGACAATATATTTGTTGTCAATTTCATGAGTGAGTTTGTTTTTTTTACAAAAAACTATCATTTCACGCATATTTTGAGGGAAAAGCTCAATCTGCGTCACTCTGATTTTTCTTGCAAGAGCAACCGGCGTATCGTTTGCAATAATTTTTCCGTTGTTGATAAAAATTACTCTGTCGCATATTTCTTCGACTTCTTTCATGTTATGGGAAGTAAAAACAATTGAAACGTTATATTCTTTTCTTTCTTTCGAAATAAAATCTCTGATATATTTTGCTATATCGGGATCTAAAGACGCAGTTGGTTCATCAAGCAAAAGTACTTTAGGAAAATTTAAGAAAGCCTTTGCTAAATTTACTCTTGTTTTTTGTCCGGCAGAAAGACTTACGACTCTCTTCTTCAATAGCTCCTGCAATTTGAAAGTTTCGATGATTTCATTGAGCCTTTTCTTCCTATGTTTGATTTTGTAGAGATATGACATAAAAGTAAGGTTTTCATTGACCGATAAGTTCCAGGGGAGGCTTGAATAGGTCGTTGTGTAATTTACCTTTTCTAAAATATCGTGCCTATGTTGAAATAATGATTTTCCGAAATATGAAATTTCTCCCGCAGTCGGCTCTAAAGACCCGACGAGCATCTGAAGAGTTGTGGTTTTACCCGCTCCATTCGGGCCCAAAAAGCCAAGAATTTCCCCTTCTTCCAATTCAAATGAAAT
>JAYRRJ010000134.1:0-4299 GCA_041910135.1 Candidatus Levyibacteriota bacterium | reverse complement strand
TTAGGTTTGCGAAATATAGAGTCGCGAATATGGACTCACTTGTCGGAATCGGGACATTAACCGCGTATCTTTACAGCAGCGTTCTTTTCATTTTCCCAAGCGTTAAAACAAGCTTCGGACTTCCCGATTATATGTATTTTGATGTAACAATTGTTGTTATCGGATTTATTACTTACGGGAAATTCCTGGAAAGCCGCTCTAAGCTGCGGACAGGTGAGGCTATTGAAAAACTTCTTACACTTCAGGCAAAAACCGCAGTAGTAATACGGGATGGAAAAGAAATAGAAGTACCGATAAGTGAGGTTATTGTGGGGAATAAAATCAGGGTAAAACCAGGGCAAAAAGTGCCGGTGGATGGAGTTATCGTTGAGGGCATAACCTCTATTGATGAGTCGATGATAAACGGCGAGCCTCTTCCTCAAGACAAAAAGGTAGGAGACATCGTTATTGGAGCAACTATAAACAAACAAGGAAGTTTTATTCTTGAGGCAAAAAAAGTGGGCTCAGACACAATGTTATCACAAATTGTTGAAATGGTAGAGAAATCTCAAGGTTCAAAGGCTAACATTCAGAATCTGGCCGACAAGATTTCATCAGTTTTCATACCCTCGGTTATTGTTATTGCTATTCTGTCATTTACTGCATGGATGACTATAGGCACCGTTCTTATTGGATTCCCACAATCTTTTTCTTATGCGCTCCTTTCTTTTGTAGGAGTTCTGGTTATCGCCTGCCCTTGCGCTCTTGGACTGGCAACTCCTACGGCAATTATTGTCGGGGTCGGAAAGGGGGCTCAAAACGGGATTCTTATCAAGAACGCAGAAAGTCTTGAAAAACTCTCCAAAGTAACCACGGTCGTTTTTGATAAAACCGGAACACTGACAAAAGGGACCCCTGTAGTCGGAAACGTTGTTGTGCTCGACACCTCTTATGACAACGATACTCTTTTGGGTATGGCTGCGGGGGTTGAAAAACACTCGGATCATCCGCTTGCTGATGCCATTTATTCAAAAGCTATAGATGAGAAATTATCGCTGCCCTCTGTCACTTCATTTAAAGAAACAGAAGGTCAAGGAGTTGAAGGGGTTATAGATGGAAAAAAAGTAACTGTCAGAAAACTTGACGCAAATGAACGCAAGAACGAACACGCGCTAAGACTGCTAGAAGCAGGTAAAACCGTTGTCGGGGTTTTTTATGAAGGGAAACTTATCGGTCTTATCGCAATAACAGACACAGTCAAAGAAAATGCAAAAAAAGCGGTCCAAAAGCTTTCGAATATGGGGATAAAGACAATAATGCTGACAGGAGATAACAGAAAGGCGGCCGAGTATATTGCCGGGATGATCCGCGTTGATGAGGTTATTGCGGAGGTTTTACCCCATGAAAAAGCTCAACACATAGAAAAATTGCAACAAAAAGGGAAGGTTGGTATGGTAGGAGATGGAATCAATGATGCACCCGCACTTACAAAAGCTGACGTAGGAATCGCCATGGCAACCGGCACCGATATTGCCATCGAATCTTCCGATATCACACTTCTTGGCGGGGATATAGAAAAAATTGCTGCGGCTTTTAAACTTTCCCGCTCCACCCTCACGACTGTTAAGCAAAATCTCTTTTGGGCATTTATTTACAATATAATTGGAATTCCTCTTGCCGCAGGTGTATTTTATCCAATTTTTGGCATAACTCTAAACCCGGCCTTTGCGGGCCTGGCCATGGCACTTTCATCGGTAAGCGTTGTTATGAATTCACTATTGCTAAAGAGAGTTAAATTGGTCGGCTAATCAACATGAAAAAAGAAAATACAACATTTAAATTGCTTTTGAGTTTGTTTATTGGCGCATCCGTCCTTATCGGGTATCTGCTATTCGTTTTAAACTCATTAAAAAACCCTGCATCTATACAATCCACTCCCGTTTCTGCAGGAAATTTTAACTTGTGGGTTATCTTTATAACCGGCCTGACGGTTGGGGGCCTTACGTGTCTTGCTGTACAGGGAGGTCTTCTTGCATCCGTTATCACCGCCCGAGAGGAGCAATCAATATCCCACACCGGTAAACATGCAATATATGCAACGATGGCATTTTTAGCCGCAAAATTCGTTGCCTACATTTCACTCGGTTTTGTTTTGGGTGCATTCGGCGGAGCCATCAAAATAAGCAGTAGTGTACAAACCTTCATGCAACTTGCCGCAGGCATGTATATGGTGCTTGTTGCTCTAAATCTTCTTAATATCCATCCGGTATTCCGCTACATCATAATCCAACCCCCACGCTTTTTGACACGTTTGGTCCGGAACCAATCAAAGTCAAAAGACTTTTTTGCACCCGCCCTTTTGGGGGCAATGACCATTTTTATCCCCTGCGGAACGACTTTAGCAATGGAGGCGTTGGCTATCAGTAGTGCAAGTGCTGTTATGGGGGGACTTATAATGGGTGCATTTATTTTGGGCACTGTTCCCCTCTTTTTTGGAATTGGAACTATCACCTCATTTCTGGGAGACGCTTTCAGGTCTAAATTTTTAAAACTAGCAGCAGCAATCGTTATCTACCTTGGAATTACCACAATTAACGGTGCGCTTACCGCTTTTGGGTCCCCCATTACCCTTCAGTCTATTGGAGAAAAGATAAGATTGCCTTCAAATAATGTGGTTTCTAAAGAAAATTTACCTGAAGCAACGCAAACTCCGACAATATCAGTAACCGCTTCGGGCTATTCACCAAACTATATCCGCGTAAAAAAAGGTGAGGTTGTCACTCTCACTCTTAAAAGTATGGATGCGTATAGCTGCGCCTCTGCATTCCGCATCCCTTCCCTCGGAATTGCACGCGACCTTGCAGCAAATGAAACACAAACTATATCGTTTACTCCGAAAGAGGCTGGAAGAATCCCATTTACCTGTGCGATGGGAATGTATGGGGGAGTAATAGAGGCAATATGAGCAGTGTTGTAAAGAAAAAATTGAAAATTAACGGCATGCATTGTACTGCGTGCGCGATGAATATCGACTTTGACCTTGAGGACATTGACGGCGTGAAGAAGTCCCAAACAAGCTATGCAAAAGCGGTTACCGAAGTGGAATTTGAGGAAGAAAAAGTTGACACAAAAACCATCCTTGAAACAGTAAAAAAAACAGGCTACGAAGCGGTTTTACTATCCGACTAGGTCTACTTTCTCCCGTTGCACGAGGCATCGGACCATAACCCTTTTTCTCCTTTTTCAGACTCAATCTGTGCTTTTTTATATTGTTTTTGGTACTTATACGGCACATCATACGTATATTCATACGCATACCCTTCAGAAACCATAGTCAGTCCAAAATCCGTCCCGTCAGTGAAAAAAACGTAGCGAAGTAACCTGCCGTATTTATCCCTATTATCCTGCGTGGGGTCTTCCTCCAAACGAACCTCTTTTCCAGACAACAGACTTTTTGCCTTATCCGACGCTTCTTTTCCAAAACACTCTACCGCACGCCTGGGATCAACGGTTTCGGGTGTGTTGATGCCGATAACTCGTACTTTTTCCTTTTTCCCGTCTATTAAAACCTCCAAGGTGTCGCCATCAATAACCTTGACAACTGTTGTTTGGGAAACGACTGTTTGCTTTTTCTCCTGAACCGAAAGAACGTTTTTTGATGGATTATATTGTTTGTATACTTGATACCCAAAAAAGGCGAGGAACAATAAAAAAGAGGCTATAAAGCGTAGTTTCTTTTGCGACACCCAAAGAGTATACCACTTACGAAACTTTTTCTATTTTATAGGAAATTGTACCCTTAGGAGCCTCAAATTGGACTATATCCCCGGTTTTTCTCCCAATGAGCACCCTTCCTAAAGGCGAATGCTGGGAAATCTTTTTTTCTAAGGGATTTGCCTCATAGTCTCCGACGACATTGTAAGTCGTTGTAACACCGTCCTGAGAAACTTCAACCTTAGAGCCGATACCCACCTTTGTGCTATCCGCTTCCCTGATGTCTGCAAGTTTTATCTGTATTTCAAGCCGGAACATATCACTGTCAATTGAGCGAAGCCGAGCTTTTGCTGCCGTGTATAACCCGTTTTCCGAAAGATCACCCATCGCTCGTGCCTCGGCAAGCGTTTTGACCGCGGCGGGACGCTCGCTTTGAAGTCTTTTGAGCTCGCTTTGCAACTTTTCGAATCCCTCTTTTGTTACAGGAATACGTTTGATTTGTTTCATGTAGATATTAGCTATTATACCCTATTTTTGGTATAATAAACCTTCTAGGATGACACGTTTGCCCGCGTGTCTTTTTTTAGCGCTAATATGAATAATATA
>JAYRRJ010000133.1:0-2792 GCA_041910135.1 Candidatus Levyibacteriota bacterium | reverse complement strand
TTTTAAGGGCAATAGCCTCACTGATAAGACCGACCGGCACAATGAGATTCCCAGGCTCTTCCATTTTTTTCCCAATTTTCCGAACAGACATCCTGTACCCATCCGTCGACACAAAATTTGTGTAGCTATTTTTTCCATCGACATACACCCCTCCAAGTTGCGGACGGGTCTCTTCAAGAGACACGGAAAAAGTGAGGCAGGAAAAAATGTCGAGAAATTCCTTGCGGGTAAACGTATCCACCTTAACCCCTTTTTCTTTAAAGAGTTGAGGAAACTCGTCTTTCGAAATCGTATTGAAAGAAATCTTACTACCCCTACATACAACAGTTAACACATCTTTATTGAGGGAGATTTCTATTTTATCTTTTGGAAGAGAAGAAATAGTTTCCAAAAATTCCTTACCGGGAACGGTTACAGCTCCCTCCTCCTCAATTTTAGCAGAAATCTTTACTTGCACACCCATCTCTAAATCGGTAGCCTTTATAAAAAGTCCTTCCTTCGTTGCTTCGAGAAGTATGTTTGAAAGTATAGGGAGCTGGGAATGGGAAGGAAGAATTTTGCTTAGCAGTGGAACAAATGATGAAATATTTTCCGGAAGTAATTGTACTTTCATATTAAATAGTAGCAGTAGTAGTATAGGTGGATAAGTGTATAAAAGCAAACGCGCGTGCGTAAATAATTGTGGATAACTCTATGACAACTTTGTGGATAATTTGTGCATAGATGCAGCTTCTCGTTTTACTGTAGGATAACCCCAAAAATCCCCTCTTGTTGCCCACTTCTTGTCCACAAAAATTGATTTGGGTTATCCACATTTTTTATCACACCTCTTGAAGCATTGATTTAATTGCGTTGACCTCTTGTTGTAATTGAGGGTTTGACTCTTTAAGTTCTCTGATTTTCTCAACCCCATGCATAATAGTGGTGTGATCGCGTCCGCCCAAGAGGTTCCCAATTTCACCGAGAGTAATTTTCAGGTCTTCCTTGAGAAGGTACATGCAAATTTGCCGAGGTTTCACAAAAAGGGCGTCTCGACGGGTGCCTCTCAATTGCGTCGGCTTCACGTTGTAATAATCGCAAACCGTGCGCAAAACATCATCGGGATGAATCGACGGCCTCTCTTCCCGGGCGTTACCCAATGCTTTGTCTATTATTCTTTCGGTTATTTCTCCTACCCCTTCCATAGACAGGAATGTGATGAGTTTTAGTAGAAATCCTTCCAGTGCCCGGGGTTCTGTAATTTTTTCAGCCACCCTTTTTGCCAAATCGGGCGTGAGTTCGAGGTTGTGTTTCCTGCTTTTTATTAAGAGTATTGCTGTTCTTAGTTCGAAATCGGGAGGCTCAATGTCTATTGTGAGACCGGACTCAAAACGAGAGGCAAGTCTGGCTTCTATTTTTTTTATTTCATAAGGAGGCCTGTCTGACGAAAAAATTACTTGTCCGTGGTTATCTATAAGGGTATTAAATGTGTGAAACAACTCCTCTTGAATTTTTTCTTTACCGCTTAGGAACTGAATATCGTCAAGGAGTAAAAGGTCTGTGTTCCGGAATTTTCGACGTAATTTTGAAGTGCTTTTTGTTTGTATTGCCTCAACCATTTCGTTTGTGAATTCTTCGGTCGTAAGATATGACACCTTCGCATCGGGGTTTTTCTCAAAAACCGTATTTGCAATAGCATGCATTAGATGTGTTTTTCCTACCCCCACGCTTCCATATAAAAAGAGAGGGTTATATTTCCCGCCGGGGTCTGTGGCAACTGCGTATGCGGCGGTGTATGCGAGTTGATTGCTATCAGAAACGGCAAAGGTGTCAAAAGTATAGTCTTCCCGTATCCGCGGAAGCCGTTTTGCTGCAATAGGAGCTTCGGAAAAAAGGGGTCCGCTGTCTTTTTTTACACTTTCCTCGACTCGCTTGATGGTAAAAACCAGGCTTACGTTGTCTCCCGTTTTTTTGTCAAGAACCCTTTTAATAAGAGAGTAATAATTCTTTTCAAGAAGGTCGGCCGTCATTGGGTTGGGGGCGGCAATTGTTGCGACAGAGTTTTCAAGGGTCAACAAATGTGTGGCCTTGAAGAAGGCAATGAAGCGAGGCTGGGACACCTCTACCTGAATTTCAGACAATGTTTGCTTCCAGAGCTCGTCCATAGTTAAAAAGTGTGCTGACTGGGGCTTCGGGCCGCGAGCAGAGGGCTTTCAGTAAGACCGCTTCGTGTTTGGATACCCAGTATGAAATGTGGATAACTCCTTGTCAAGAGGCTAATTTAATATGGGACAACTCTGCCGCCTATCCGGTTAGGTCATCGAAGTTTTTTGCCAGAAGAACGAGGAGGGAAATAAAGGGGACAGACAACAGTGCGCCCGGAATTCCAAGTAGCCGGTCCCCCACGATAACACCGATAATAACAACGACAGGATTAAGCCCCACCGCTCTTTGCATAATGCGGGGTACAAGGAGGTGGTTTTCAACCATCTGTATGACGATATATGCCGCCACGATAATAAAAGCCATATTGGGGGATATCGTAAGAGCCACAACAACGGCGGGTACGGCAGAAATAATCGGCCCAATGGTGGGCACTATTTCAAAAAGCCCGGCGAGTACGGCAAGAGGAAGCGCAAATGGCATGCCAAGCACGGTCAGGGTTGCCCATGTAAGAAGGGCTATCGAGACGGACAGCAGGAATTGGCCCTGAAGCCAGGCCCCCAACTTGTCGTTTATTTGCTCTATAACGTTGATGGCTTTCTCCCTGCTTTTTGTCGTAAAGAGATTTGCTACCCCACTCTTCGCTTTTT
>JAYRRJ010000132.1:0-5338 GCA_041910135.1 Candidatus Levyibacteriota bacterium | reverse complement strand
TTGTTGCATCGTTGGAAATGGCAAAAGAATATGTCCATATTGAGAAAGAAGTGGAAGAAGAACTCATAAGCAAATTCTGGCCGGGAGGACTTACTATAATTTTAAAATGTAAAAAAGGAAAAGTTTTACCGGTTGTAAACTCGGGAAAGGACACTTTGGCTGTGCGACTTCCCAACCATCCGATTCTTCAAAAAATAATTAACGGGGTTGGTGTTCCAATTGTTGCTCCATCTGCCAATTTTTCAGGAGGGGATACGCCCTTTACGTTTTCCGATGTAGATCCGCATTTAATGCAAAAAGTTGACTTTGTACTCAATGGTGTGTGTACAATGAAGGGTATTTCGACAATTATTGATGTAACGATGCGGCCTTGGAAAGTGATACGAGAAGGTGTTGTTGGGATACATTACAAATGAACAAGTTACTAATTGACACTAGGGATAATAAGCGGGTTATTGCAATTCTTGAAATTGGTGACAAAAAATTTGAAGCAGTTTCAACGAGTGAGAACCGACACCCCGAGTCTATACTCATCTTAATCGAAAAAGTTTGTACCGATGCCGGCATTTCAATTCATGATATCGACGAAATCAAGGTTGAAGAGGGTCCGGGTTCGTATACCGGTCTTAAAGTTGGCGCGAGTGTCGCTAATGCTTTGGGATTTTCGCTCGGTAAAAAAATAAACGGTAAGAAGTTGGAAGAGTTGGTGACACCAACATACGAATGATGTGGTTTTCTGCCTATGCACATTTTTCATTTCTTCATTCCTCACCACAAAAACAATCACCGGGCAAAACTCCTTCATAATGTCTCGCTTTTTGTTTTGATACTTGCGGTTGCCTTCTCAAGTTCTTTGGCAATATTTCTGCATCATGCATATCCTCAGGTTCTGGGGATTTCATATCAGATTTCGGACATCGAGCTTCTAAACCTCACGAATTATGAGAGGCAGCAAAACGGACTTGCCCCACTTAATCTTGATAGACAATTGAGCATCGCCGCCACTAATAAGGGCGAGCATATGTTCCAACACGATTATTGGGCTCACTTTGCGCCGGATGGAACTTCTCCCTGGCAGTTCATAAAAGCCGCTGGTTACGACTATTCATATGCAGGAGAAAATTTGGCAAGAGGTTTTACTACTTCCGTTGATGCGATGAATGCATGGATGAAATCTCCAACCCACAAGGCGAACATTTTGTCACCACTTTACAAAGACGTCGGATTTGCGGTAAAAGAAGGAAAACTTCAAGGTGAAGATACTATTCTTATTGTTCAAGAGTTCGGTCAGAGAGAAAATACAGCCATCACTAATGATAGAGCGTTGACTCCAATTGGAGTCACTACGACAGGTCCCGGAAGCGAAGTTAAAGGCTCTTACCAAGCACAAATTCCGCAAGGCGGTGAGCTTTTGCCTCAAAATATATCAAAAAAACCGGTCATAGATATCGGAAGCATCGCCAAAGTTCTCACCTTCATTTTACTTGCATCTCTACTTATCGCGTTAGTATTGGACTTTATTATCATCGAGAAGAAGCGGATACCTCGTGTTGTGGGAAATAATCTTGACCATGTAATATTAATTACAATATTTATTGCATTTATATTAATGGCAAAATTGGGCAACATAATATAAAAATGAAACGACATCACGGACTCTTATACATAATCGAATTTTTTATTATAGGAAGCGGTTTTGCATTTCTTCTGACTGTGCCTCTCCCTTTTTATTCCCAACTTCTTGTAATTTCATTGATCCTTTGTTTATATATGCTGGTCGGGTTATTGCATCACAACACGCATCATGATATTAATATTAAGGTTGTGTTAGAATATATCTTGATAAGTGCACTAGTTTTTGCACTTTTTATTTTTCTTAACATCGCTCGATTGTAATAAAATATGAAAGGAATGATTTTAGCCGGTGGACTTGCAACAAGGCTCCGTCCTTTGACCCTTGTTACCAACAAGCACCTTCTCCCCGTATACAATAAGCCAATGATTTATTACCCGATTGAGGCAATGAGAAATGCTGGTATCCGTGAGGTTTTGATATCATCCTCAGGTGACCATGCTGGTGGCTTCACAAATCTTTTGGGATCCGGGGATGAATTTGGACTTAGATTTTATTATGCTGTTCAAAAGAATGCTAAAGGAGGAATTGCCGATGCGATAACTCTCGCAAAAGAATTTGCAAATGATGACAAGCTTTTGGTTATTTTAGGCGACAACATATTTAACTTCAATCTTCGAGCATCTGTTGAAAGTTTTGAAAAGAGGCTTACCGGTGCAAAGATATTTGGGGTGAGAATGCCTACAGAATCTAGACAGTATGGTGTTATTGAGGTGGGAGATAGTGGGCAGGTGATATCCATCGAAGAAAAGCCTGAATTCCCAAAATCAGATATTGCCCAGACCGGAATTTATATGTATGATAACAGAGTCTTTGATTTTATTTCGGAACTATCGCCATCGGCACGTGAAGAGCTTGAAGTTACAGATTTGAATAATTTCTACGTTAAGGAAGGAACAATGGAATGCGAAATAATTGATTGGTGGATAGATGCCGGAACATCTCATGACGAACTTTTGAAGGCCGGGCAAATGGTGTTTGAGAAAGTACAAAAAGGAGAACTTTCTTAGTAATATTTATGGCGCTTGCAACTGAAGAAAACGCAAAACGAGTTCAGACGAAGGACCATTCGGGCAATCCGAATGGATTTCTTGTCGAGCTTTTTAAAGATAAAGAAACCGGTCAAAAAACCGAAGTGTATCTGACTGCTGCAACACCTGGTGCGTTTAAGGGATACCATCTTCACCGCATCAGGGCAGCACGTTACGTCGCATTAAAAGGAAAAATGAAAATCACACTTTACAAGCCGGGAGACGCGAATTCTAAAGAGGAACATATATTGGATGCAAACGCAGAAAACCCCATCAGGCTGTTTATTCCAAAAGATATTGCCACAGGTCTTGAGAATATCGGGGACGAGGATGCATGGATGGTGAACTATCCGGATCCTGCCTATGACCCAACGCTTGTTGACGAACAAGTCGAGTACACCGAAGAAGAATTGCTGCAGGGAATAGTGAAATAACCCCGTAACGCTACGAAATGCTTTCTTTCCTGTTTCTTACTTTTTTTTTGTCCTTTTTTGGTTTCCGAATCATACTCTTTATGTATGAATATACGACAAGTTTTATTAACAATCCTCAACATTCTCAGTGCTTTCATAGCACTTGTAATCGGAGCTCGGATACTCTTTCTTCTTCTCGGGGCAAACCAAACAACGCCCGCAATAGTCTGGGTTAACGGCCTCAGCAATGTTTTCTTGTATCCCTTCCGGGGGCTATTCCAGACTATAATACTTAATTCCCGTTCGGCTATAGATGTCACTGCGATAGTTGGGCTTCTCATCTATGCCATCATTTTTTCCATTCTTTATCGTATTGTCTTTATGCTGACTCACGACGATATAACAACAGGTGTTCCTACAGCTCACCACCCACATGCCGAATACTAAGATTGATTAGAGAAACGTTCCGCGTGCTGTTTATAAAGTCGCAAATTTCTCGCAGCCATTGCCTCTTGGGAAAACAATTTTTCGACCCGAATTCTACAACGTTTTGATGAATAGTTACCTTCCAAGATTTTTCGGACTGCTTGTACTGCTAGGGTAATGTTTTTGACGACAAAGCCACAATCTTCTCCGACTATTTCAGGAATCGAGCCTTTAGAAGTTCCCACGACTGGAGTTCCAGATGCCATCGCTTCAGGCATCACCATTCCAAATGGTTCGTCCCATTCATTAAGCATAAGAAGTGCTGTTGCTCGACTCAATAATCCCTTTCGTTCTTCTGCGTTTGCACCATTTTCAAAATGAATTACATTCATTCCGTCAATGTAGGGGGATATCTCATTTTCGAAATACTCCAGGGAGTCAGGTTTTTCTTCAACAGTCCCTGCAATTATAAGGGGAATTTTTAGCTTGCTTGCAACCCGTATTGCATTATGAGTCCCTTTGTCCCGTGTAATTCTCCCAAGATAAAGAAGATAATTTTCTTTTTTTTCTTTGTATTCAAAATCCGACAAGTTTATGCCGTTGTAATTTACGCCTATCCACGGGAGTGAGGGCATTTGAGAACGCTGATTTTTTGAAATTGCGACAAATCCCACAGAGCGCCGATATTTAAGCAACGAAAAGTAAGCTTCATCGAGGTGGGATATATAGGGAAATTTAAGAGGACCGTGTTCGGTTCTGATGACCGGTTTTACGTATTTCGAGAACCAGATGCTATACCCACGGCCTACGTTGGTATGGTCGTGGACGATTGTTACATCTTTTTTATTTGCGGCAATCTTTCTGTATGCTTGCAAAACGTAAATATGCTCTAGTTTTTCTGCCGAGTAGGGGTTTGTTCGAAGAACCTCAAGGAGGTTTTCGGAACTAGATATATAATCGGGAGTATATACCCGTATTCTTTTGAGACTGTGTTCCATCCGTTTGTTCGCCGGATTGCCGAATATGATTTGTTTTTTAACCCTGAATTTCTCCAATGCCTTTATATTGTTCAAAACAACATCTTCAATTCCTCCGTAGTTTCTATCCTCCCGTGGTAGGGGAAGCCAAAGTGGGCCTACATGAGCAATTGTTGCTTTTTTTGCCCATTCCTTTAATGTAGAATCAAGGAAATTTTCGGGATTATAGAAAAGATAGGGTGAGGCCGACATTTTGGAATTTGAAGCGAGTATATTGTAGGTAATCAATGTGAAAAATTCATATGAAGTACGTGAAAAAATCAGCTATTTTTAAGGTTTGTTTATTAAACTTTTCACAGTTAATAATTAAAACGGGTAAACAAAAGAGCGCTTGCAAAAGCGCTTTTTTGTTGGTTTGGGTGGAGTTTGACTTTGGTGCTATACTGAGTATATGGACCTACGGGAACTTGTTCGGGATTATTTGACGAAGGCTCAAATAATGCAAATAGCGACCGTTCATGACCATCAGCCATGGGTTGCAACCGTTTATTTTGCTACAGATATTGACTTGAATTTATATTGGATGAGCAGAGCTTCACGACGCCATTCCCAGGAAATTCTGGAAAACCCCAAAGTAGCCGGAACAATAGTGCTTCCCCATAACTACGGTGAAAAAGTGCGCGGGATACAATTTGAAGGGACAGCCCGGCAACTATCTGACGGGGATGCACAAGCAGGAATCAACATCTATTCGAGCAGGTTTTGGATTGTTGAAGATAGGGCGACCACTGCAGCAGAGGGGGGAGACCAGCATTTTTGTTATCAAATACGTCCGTCAAAATTTGTATTGTTTGATGA
>JAYRRJ010000131.1:0-7375 GCA_041910135.1 Candidatus Levyibacteriota bacterium | reverse complement strand
TGAGGTGGATTAATACCGTATTTTTCCCGCACTTTTCCCGTATCCATTATTGAAACTTCCGAAATTCCTTTAATCGGCATAAGAATCTTAGTATCGTTATCGACCAACTGAAGCATATCCCTGTCACCAGTTACGATATAGGTAAATTCTCCCTCTTTATTTGCACGCTCGGAGATGGTCCCGATTATGTCATCGGCCTCATATCCGTCGACCGCGTATGTTGCGATATGTGCTTTTTTTAAAATATCGATGATTGCCTTAAATTGCTCCGACAACTCCCCCTCCATTTTCGGCCTTTGCGCTTGATAACCGACATACAGTTGCTGACGAAAAGTAGGCTTTGGCCTATCAAATGCAACGGCAATTTTTTTTGGTTCAAGCTGATGCATGACTTTAAGTAACATTGAGAAAAAACCGTAAATTGCCCCTGTCGGAGTTCCATCCTTTTTAGAGAAAAAGGGCATCGCGTGGTATGCCCGGTGCACAATTGCACTTCCATCTATAAGCAAGAAAATATCTTTTTTGAGGTCCTTTTCCATCTTAAGCGACTTTTCTGCCATACCGCTCTTTAGAAAGCCGGATAATGTCATCCCTGTTTTCGTTTTTAAGATTTGGAAGAGGTAAGGTTTTTGCGGCAAACGGCATTGAAGTCATGTTGTCAATTGACAGTTTCATGACTATTTCGTGCTTCCCCAAAGAGACAAGGTCGTTTTGCGAGTAAATTTGGGCGAATTCATTTGTGAGTAAAGCAGCGTCACCGGCACCTGTGACAAATGATATGAGAGTTCCAGCGTTTCCGAAAATAGCCTTTTGTATGGTGACATCGAGCTGGTCGATGTACTGATTGGCAAGGGTTATTGCGAGGCGGTATTTTCTTGCCTCCGACAAAATTTTAATGAAAGATGAGGTTGCAAAATTCTGGAACTCGTCAACATAGAGGAAAAAGTCTTGCCGCTCCTCTTCTTTCTGAAACGCACGGTTCATGGCTGCTAGCTGAATTTGCGTAATAATCATGGCACCCAAAAGCGCTGCATTATCCTCCCCCAATTTTCCTTGAGACAAATTCAAAAGCAGTATTTTTTTCCCGTTCATAATCTCCTCGAGGTCAATTGTTGATTTTGCATTTCCTATGATGTTACGGATCATTTTTGAGGACACAAACTGTCCGACTTTGTTTTGTATGGGAGAAATTGCCTCAACCCTCAACTTATCGGTCATTTTGTCAAATTCCTGCTCCCAGAACGCGCGGATAACAGGGTCTTGAATGTTGGGAACGACCTTATCCCGGTATGCCTTATCGGAGAGAATTCTTAATGCGTCGATAAGTGTTGAATTAGGTATCTCAAGAAGAGTAAAAATGGTGTTTCTCAAAATATATTCTAATCGTGGTCCCCATGAGTCCGCGTAAATTTTCGAGAAAATTGAAACAATACCTGAGGCGATAAGGTCCTTGTGTTGTTTATTTTTTATTTCTAACACATTGAGGGAGAACGTACGCTCGGTATCGAAAGGCTCAAGATACACGACGTCGTTTAAACGTCTCTTTGGTATATAGTCTAAAACCGTCTCGCATAAATCTCCATGAGGGTCGATAATACCAATTCCCCGGCCTTTTCTAATGTCATCAATAGCCATATTTGCAATGAGGGTTGATTTTCCCGCGCCCGTTTTTCCCATAATGTATACGTGTTTTCTCCTATCGATGTCCTTTATGCCAAAAATGGTATTTTGGTTTTTAAATTCCGTTGCCGCAAAGAAATTAGCATTTTGCTTTTCCTCCTCAGTCATATTATTTGCAGCAGGAATATTTTCGGGAGGCTCACCCGCTAGGGTTTTACCCCACGAGATGTTTTTTATTGTTGATAGTAGTTTTCCCGCAGGATGCCACAAAGTTGCCAGCTCTTGAGCGTTAAGGATTTGGCTTCGTCTTTCAAGAAGAGTCGTTGTTCGGGAGTGCATTCTTTTTAGCAGCCTTCCCTTATTGACAATGGGTCTTTTAAACTTCAGTTGATTGCCTTCCCCTCGCGAGAAACTCCCAAACGTACCGGCAACATTATGAAGATAGACAAAAGGACTACCGTTTTCGGTTGCTGCTATCAGCCTTATAAGGGTCTTTCCCCCTTGAAATTGTGTTTTTTCCGAAACAGCACTTGAGGAGACAACACCCTCTTTTGAAGTTGTGCCGTCGGCGTTCACCTTCGGTTGCGTTGAGGCGATTGCGTGGGATTGCCAGGGAAAAGAGGCAGGTGCTACCAAAATCTGAATTCCTATGTCGACCCCTTCTTGCTGTTTTGCTAAGAATCCGACAAGCGGAGCTATCGGGTCAACATCACTAAAATCTTTATATGTCTTAAGCGGGTAGTGATAAGACGAAGCGAGCTTCATCTCTCCTACCTCTTTGTGTTTTGAACCTACTATCAGCTCCATGGGGTCTGTTGTGGGGGCAATTGCACAGCGCGGGTAAGACGAAACAATAAGACTTGTGATTAATGTCTCATATGCGCGGGGGACCACAACATAAAAGTAAATTTTTTGCTTTAAAAGGTAGATTTCGAAGGAAAATGTAGGAGGCTTTTTATACATACGCCTAAATAGTCCAACGTAATTGGGGAGCAATGCTGAAAATATCTGCGTCGCACTTTCAATGCTCGTTTCATCGTCTTTTGGCGTTCTGACGTGTAAATAGATTGGATCTTTCATTGTTTTATTACTTTTGCTTGCAAATAAATGCACTCTTCGTCTTTGTATTCCCATTATACAGGTTTTCAACCTGTTGAACATTGCATCGGGGTTATCGGATTATGCAGTTTTTTTCATTAAAGGAGTCTTTTTTTCTACCGTTTTGGTGCCTTTCATTATTTTCTCAAATTCTTCCCCTTCAAGCGTTTCTTTTTTGACGAGCACTCCTGCTACCTCGTCAAGCTTCTTTCTGTTTTGTTTGAGAGCCTCAACTGCTCTCTTATGTGCTTCTTCGATGATGTAGGATACTTCTTTGTCAATTGCTGCTTGCATCGACTCGGAAATTTGCTTTCCCTCTCCGCCAAACATAGGATTTTCACCGGGAACAAGGTTAATTGGCCCAAGCCTGCTCATTCCATATTCAATTACCATTGTCCTTGCAACTTCACTTGCTTTCTCAATATCGTTTGCCGCCCCGGTTGTCACATCGACAAACATTAATTCTTCCGCTACTCTTCCGCCTAACATAGTTGCAATCTGCTCCAAAAGCCTGGTTTTTGTCTCATGAACCCTATCGAATTGCGGTGGAATAAGGGTGTGTCCTAATGACATACCCCGTCCAACAATTGAGATTCTATGCACCGGGTCAGCATGAGGCATTGCATAACTTACAATTGCGTGTCCTGATTCGTGATATGCCGTGATTTTTTTGTCGTCTTCAGACTGCAACCTCTTTTTCTCAGGACCCATCTTCACCTTTGTTGCTGCCTCTTCCAGGTCTATCATGTCAATTGTCTTCTTATCCCCGCGAGCCGCTAAAATCGCCGCCTCGTTGAGCATATTCTCCAAATCCGCTCCGGAAAACCCGACCGTTCTTTTGGCAACCGATTCCCACGACACGCTTTTTGCAAAAGGCTTTCCTTTAGCATGTATTGCCAAAATTGCCTTTCTTCCTTCAATATCCGGATACGAAATCATAACCCGTCTATCAAATCTGCCGGGCCTCACAAGTGCTGCATCCAGAATGTCCGGTCTGTTGGTCGCGGCAATTACAACCAACTGCTCTGTCGGGGTAAACCCGTCCATTTCAACCAAAATTTGATTCAATGTCTGCTCTCGCTCATCGTGTCCGCCCATCATACCAACCCCTCTCTGCCTTCCAATCGCATCTATTTCATCGATGAAAATGATCGCAGGCTGTGCTTTTTTGGCGTTCATAAATAGATCACGAACCCGTGCTGCTCCGACTCCAACCAACATTTCCATAAATTCAGACCCTGCAATTGAAAAGAATGCTACCTTTGCCTCCCCCGCAACTGCTCTTGCTAAAAGTGTTTTTCCGGTTCCTGCGGGTCCAACCAGCAATACCCCTTTCGGAGTTCTCGCACCCATAGCGTGGTATTTTTGAGGATTTCTTAAAAAGTCTACGACTTCGGAAAGCTCCTGTTTTGCCTCGTCAACCCCTGCAACATCATTGAAAGTCACTTTGGGGAATGCTTTATTGAATGCTTTTGCCTTATTGGAACCGAATGAAAAGATATTCTCCTGGGCGCCTCGAGCCTGACGAAAAACAAAATAGAAAAACCCTATGATAAGAAGAACGGGCAAGAAATTGGCCAAAATCCCGATCCAAGTATTAAGAGCAGAAGAATCCTTTACGGTGATTTTTACTTTCGTCGGGTCCACATTGGAGTCCTTCAAGACACTATAAAGAGATGTTCCCGGTTCCTTTTTTGTTGCTGCTTTCTTGCCATCTTTATAGGCAATATCCATCTTGCTGTCTGAAACGATAATTTCACTTACTTTGCCTGCCTTTACATCATTTACGGCTTGGGAAAGCGAAATATTTTTCTCCGGAGCCCCGTATGAAAAGTCGCCTAACCCTATGGTGAGGAATACCAGAAAGAGAAAGAGGAATCCATACAGAAGAATGTCTTTCCAGCCAATGCGAAAACCATTTTTCTTACCTTGTCGTTTAATTTTCATGATGCCTGCCTGAGGAGAATGAGGATACTCCTTAACATGGGAAATTATATCACACCTTGAGCGTGATTGCTAACCTTTTACTTTACAGGATCGTAACCACCTTTGGCGTACGGATTGCACCTGCCAATTCTTTGAAATCCCATAAGAAGTCCTTTAAAAACACCGTGTTTTTTAATAGCATCTTGCATATAGACGGAACAGGTAGGAGCGTATCGGCACATATTCCCCTTTCCAAAAATCATATCTAAAAATGGAGAAATAATCTTTTGATACAGAGAAATGAGCAATAATACAAAATTTGTCATACCGTTTGCCTTTTTGTGAATTCAGGAAACTGTTCTGATGCTTCCTCCCAATCGACTACAATGTTGGTTACATTTGCAAAGAATGGCCCACGCTTACAGTAAAACAACACTCTTTCAATTTTCTCCCTTTCTCCTTGCAAAACGGCCTCCACTCTATCATCGGACAAATTCCTCACCCACCCCGTGACTCCTAATTTTCGTGCTTTCGACCGAACATATGCGCGAAACCCGACGCCCTGGACAAATCCTGAGATATAAACATGCGCTTGCTTCATAGAAAGAGGCGGGAAATTACTTTAATCCCATTTTTTCGCGGACTTCATCCATTGTTTCTTGCGCAATATTGCGGGCCTTTTCTGCTCCTTCAGCAATTACACTATTTACATATTCAGGATTACTTTCAAGTTCTCGTCTTTTTTCCTGGATTGGCTGAAGCTCGCTATATATTGCCTCTGAAAGTGCACTTTTTATATCTCCGTAGCGAACTCCTTCATTTCTATACTGAGTTTCCAAATCTTCTCTTTTCTCTTTCCCTTCAAATAATTCAACGAATTCAAAAAGGCTTTTTACTCCGCCGGCAATTTCAATTCCTTGCCCACTATCGGTTGGAATTTTAGCAATCTTTGACTTAATTGTTTCCAAATCGTCTGTCAAATTGATATAACTCCCTTCAACTGACTTGCTCATTTTCCCTTCTCCCGTTAAAGAGGGAACATATTCTCCGCTTGTTGCAAAACGTTTTGGCTCGGGAAAATCGGTTCCATAATCTTGATTGAAACGCCTGGCAATTTCTCTTGAAACTTCTAAATGAGGCTCCTGATCTATTCCAACCGGCACAAGACTTGCCTTATATACCAAAATGTCTGCTGCCATAAGGGCCGGATAATTGAGAAGCGCAAGTGTTGCATGTTCGGGGTATTGCTTCACTTTCTCCTTAAACGTTGGCAGATGCTGCATTTTGGCAATAGTTACAACAGAGGAGAAATAAAACGCCAATTCTAAATGCTGAGGCACTTCGGATTGCTGAAATATTACCGATTTTTGAGGGTCAAGACCTGCTGCTAAGTAGTCCAAAATTACTTCCCGTCTGTTTTTTCGAAGCTCCTCGATATCATACGGAGTTGTAATGGTATGAACGTCTGCAACCATGTAGAGCGTTTCATGTTCCGGATTGTCCTGCAATTCAAGCATACCCTTTACAGCCCCTAAATAGTTTCCTAAATGGAGCCTTCCCGTAGCTCTAATTCCTGATAAAACTCTTTTCATACTTGTATTATAGCCTATTTACCTCATTTTTGAACTGCTCTCCCCTATCCTTGTATGACCTAAACATATCAAAAGAGGCACACGCAGGAGAAAGAAGCACAACATCCCCAATTTCACCTACTTCATATGCTTTCTCAACTACTTCATGCATATTTCTACATTCTTCATAAACCCTAATTCTTGATTCCAAATTCCTAATTCGCTCTTTAATCCTTGGCCATTCTACCCCAATTCCGACAATAGCCTTTATTGAAGGTGTATCTGAGATGATTTGCCCAAGGTCTGAAAAGTCGCTGTTTTTTGAAGAACCCCCAAGAATGAGAATTTTTGGCTCTTCAAACGCTTCTATTGCGGCAATCGCGGTTTCTGGGGTTGTTGAAAAGGAATCGTCGTAATATGAAACACCGCGAACAGTCGCAACTTTTTCGATTCTGTGTTCAAGCCCCTTGAAAGATTTAAGGACCGGAATAACCGACTTCATCGTCGCCCCACTACAAAGCGCAGCAACCGTTGCGGCACACACGTTTTCCAAATTGTGCTTCCCCGGAAGTGCAATTTCTTTTGCATCTAAAATCTCTTCCTCGACATCATGCATTTTAAGAATTATCTTCCCGTCCCTCACAAAACACCCTTGCAACACATCCTGCTCACGGCTGACTTTGTATACAGTGCCCACAGACTCTACATCCGACTCGTTGCTTGCCGGATAGTCTTTGTTGACAACAGCAAAGTCCGACTCTTTTTGGTAGCGAAAGATATTCCGTTTTGCCTCGACGTATTCGTATACGTCGGCGTGATAATCCAAGTGCTCGGAAGTTGTCATAAGCATAACCCCAACGTGAGGACTTGTATGTAGATCTATCAACTGAAAAGAGGATAGCTCTAAAACAACCTTTGAATCAGTTTTCAGTTCTTTTAGGAAATTGAGAGGAGGGGTGCCAATGTTCCCTCCCAAATACGCGTCAAACCCCTCTTTTTTCAACATTTCATATATGAGTGTTGAGGTTGTTCCTTTCCCTTTTGTGCCGGTTACGCCTATAATCTCGCACGGACAAAGGTCAAAAAACACTTTTGTGGCAGAGGTTATTTCCGCTCCTTTTTTGAATGCTTCAACAAGATATGTGGTTTTTGGGTGAATT
>JAYRRJ010000130.1:0-1934 GCA_041910135.1 Candidatus Levyibacteriota bacterium | reverse complement strand
ATAAGTACGAAATCCTTATCGTAATCGACGGTATGGTTGATAAAACGCATCAAAAATTGAAGCGCTTAAAAGCTGACAATGTTCGCGTTATAGAATATGAAAAAAATATTGGAAAAGGAAATGCGATAAAGACGGGAGCACTTGAGGCGAATGGTGATATTGTTGGATTTATTGATGCAGGAATGGATATCAACCCGGAGGGAATAACTATGCTTCTCAATCATATGCAATGGTATGATGCCGATATTATTATAGGAAGCAAGTTGCACCCCGTTTCCCAAGTAAGTTATCCATTTTCAAGAAGGATATTATCGTGGGGTTACAGAAATTTTACAAGGACGCTTTTCGGTTTCAAAGTAAAAGACTCTCAAGTAGGTCTTAAATTCTATAAAAGAAAGGTCGTCCAGGACGTGTTCCCCAGACTGAGGGTTAAAAAATTTGCGTTCGATATAGAAATCTTAGCCATATCTTACCGTTTGGGTTACCGGAAAATTTATGAAGCACCTGTGAAACTCGATTTTCGGGGAGTAAGCTCGATAAATTCAATAAATTTATGGAAAGTTATTCTGTCGATGTTGTGGGATACCGTCGCTGTTTTTTACAGAGTAAATATACGCCGTGATTATAAAAGAAAACTTCCGCGAAAATGAAAATTGTACATATTTCGATATACCCCCCACTAGGTGAAAAACATGCGAGGGAGGGTGGGGTTGCATCATATACGAAAAATCTTATAAATAGTACCCTTTATGCAAAGGGAGATAAAATTTATGTTCTGTGCAACAAGCTAGGAAAGGAAAAGACCAATTACAGAGAAGATAGCATTAGTGTTGTCCGTTGCTTTGACAAAAATATAAAATTCATTTTTCAACTCCTTCAAGAGTTGTGGGTGATAAACCCCGACGTAATCCATTTTCAGCAAGAACTCGGACTATATGGTGGAGTTGTCACCGCCTACATGCTTCAATGGCTGTTATTTTTTTTGAGAGGAAAGAAAATTTACATTACAATTCATGGAGTCGTTTCACTCAAGCGCGTCAACAGAGAATTCATAACACGGCACCGTTCGTCTATGCCCGTATGGTTGGTGCGGCTCGCATTTTTTGTGATTTATAAACCTCTCTGTGTATGGTCATCTTACGTTATAGTGCATGAAGAATATTTTAGGAACGTATTGGTCGATGAGTATGGGGCAAAGAAGGATAAAATTCAAGTTATTCATCATGGTGTCGAGGAAATGAAGACAGAGCAGAAGGAGAAAGCATGTACTTCACTGCATATTGATGGAAAGAAAGATGTCGTTTTGTTTATGGGTTATCTTACCGGATATAAGGATATCGATTTGTTGATTGAAGGTTTTTCTAAATACAGTATTAAGAATAAGAATGCGTATCTTATAATCGGTGCCGGAAAGCATCCGAGGCACCTGCATGACGAATCTTACCTGAGTGAATACCGCCGGTTGAAAGAAAAAGCAAAAAAAACCCTTGGTCCGAGTTCTTACCGCTGGGTTGGTTTTATTCCCGAAGAAAGCATCACAAAATACTACTGTGCAAGTGATGTATCCGTTTATCCGTACACCGTATGTATGTCCAGTAGTGGGCCAATGGCAATTGCGATGGGTTGTAATAAGCCATTTTTGGCAAGCCATTATTTTGAAGATCTGCTACCAGAGAAAAAAATTCTCTTCGATAACACGGTGGAATCATTCGCTTCCAAACTGAACGATTTCTTTGCGAATAAGAAAGAATATCAGGCAAAATGCACTAAGATGCGAACAGAAAGAGTTTGGAGTAAAATTGGCGCCCGAACTTATGAGGCGTATCAACTCAAATTATAAATGGATTTAAAAAAAGGTTTTATCGATATCATTTTTTGCCTGTCCATCGTTTTTATCATTTTCTATGCAACGACATTCGAATTCGGTAAGTACT
>JAYRRJ010000129.1:0-4018 GCA_041910135.1 Candidatus Levyibacteriota bacterium | reverse complement strand
GCAGTAAGAGGAGAAACAATTGACCACGCAATTTGGTAAATAGGGTACTATTTGATTGATTGCATTCAGATAATCTTGACAATAACATGTCATATAAGTAATATATATTTGATTATGCAATTGACTCAAAAAGTTTGGTTTGGATTTTATTTTACCTTCGCCTAGCGGAGGTTGATTTTTGAGTCAAAATCAACAAGGATACCTCCGCGGTTCCAACAGGAACCAGAAAGCGGAGGTTTTTTTGTGGGTAAAGGAGGTGATTTATTATGAGTAGTCTTGAACGAACAGAAATTATTGAAGTTGAAACTCTAAAACCATATGTTCCGGGCGGAATTGAGTTTGTTGAGGTAACCCTCAACAAAGGGAGAATTCCAAAAGCGGAGAGAACATTGACTAGACGGCAGCGGAAAGATTTGAAAAATCAATCTTTAGAGAACAGTCTAGAGATGAATACCGCAGTTGAAATACCTGCAGTAATGGAAATTGGTGAACCAATAACGTTGGGCAGCCAATTGAATATTGACGGATCGACAGCAATGGAAAGTCCGAATCAATAGTATGTTTTTCATTGAAAGGAGGTGAAACAGTATGAGCAATATCGAAAATACAGCTAGAGATATAGAAATGAAAGACGTATCGTTCGGGCCTGGCGAAGAAAATACGCTGAAGGTTCCGGTTATAAAACGAGATGATGGAAGTGCAAAGCCACGGTACATGATTGCCGAAGTCCCAATACATGACTTTATAGACGTCATAGGCTCACCACAATACTATTATGGTACAGAAATGGACTACGCTCGAAGAGTAGATACCGCGACCGAAGTTGCTGATGCTATAGGAAACGGAATTGTAGAGCTTGGGGTAGTATCAAAAGTGCCAGAACCTATGCATCCAAATGTAGGAGTGCGCCTCAATATCGAACACCCCAATGGGAATGGAATAGTGGTTCTTGGACAAATTAGTAGCCATCTTCCTGAAAAAACAAAACGTAGCTTAGTTCAGTGAGGGGTTGACAAAGACATGCATGAATGGTACTTTAGAAAAGTATTATGTTTTTGAAGACCTCTCATAGAACTTTCGGCACCGTCTGTATGACGGCCTAAGTTTTGTGGGAGGAAAATAGTAATCTACAACAAGAAAAAACCACTACAACCTCCCACACTAGGGGAGGTTTTTTTGTATTTACAGGCAGAAAATACTCAAACTCTTGAACGCATAAGGGATTTGAGAATTTGTTGCACTTTTACAATTGATTCACAAATTAAAGAGCTCAGGAGACACTGGGAGAAAGCAAATTACTTGTTTTTTGCCGGTGTCTTCTGAAGCCCCTTATTCAAAAGTCACAAGAGAGGAGTGGACTTGTTCTGCTTCATACGACCCACAGAGCAATCTGCGCATGGGTATCCCCAACTGGGGAAAAGCCAAGGAGGCCAGACATGATTGGTACGGATTCCAAAATCGGCATGATCGGCAAGCTCGGCGGCATGGGCATGGGTCACGGCTGCGGTTCGCTGCAGCGCGGGACGGACGGCCTGGGTGCGTCTCCCATCAAGATCGCCAAGGGTAAGCTCAGCGGCGGTCACATTGGCGGACACGTCGGCGGCTGCTAAGCACTAGACCGGGATAACCGGACAACCGAGCGCAACGAGAGGGGAAAGGGGTTCCCTCTCACCATACTTCAACCCAGGAGGTTGACATGAGTCAGCGCGACGACGCATCAAGCGTCAGCGATCCCCACATGGCAGCAAACTATCGCGCGGGCGATGGACCTTTCGGTGACGGCTCGGGACGTGAGGGGAAAGGACTTCCCCAGATCACCGAGCAGCAAGCATCGCTTGGCGAGTGCGATGGACATGTTCCACCGCAATTTCCGCCACTCCAATCGGTGCTCATCTTCTACCCAATAGGATGGTGGGGCAAAGGGTCGAACGGCGATCTTGGTCATTTCGTCACGGCATGCTACTAGGGGAATTTGTGAATCATGGGAGGGGGCGTGAGTTGAACCGCAGGCCAGTGAAGGCTTTGCTCTCACACCTCCTCCCACTTCTATTGTATATCACGCTGTAAAGCAGTAGACTGCAAATTATGACAAATAAGGAAAGATTACTAAAAAGATTTATAGAACTTGTAAAAGTTGATAGCCCTTCAGGGGAAGAGCAGGCTGTTGCTAAAGAGCTTATCAAAAGACTCAAAGTGCTGGGGCTTAATGCTGCAACCGATTCATACGGCAATGTTATAGGCAGACTTGAAGGAAAAGGTGAACCATTTATGCTCAATGCTCACATGGATACTGTCGAACCAGGGCGAAATATCAGACCTATTATTGGAAAAAGTCAGATTAAAAGCGATGGGTCAACAATTCTTGGGGGAGATTGCAAAGCAGGATTATCAATTATTCTAGAAGCACTTGCAGTAATAAAAGAAGAAAAGCTACCTCACCCCCCGCTTGAGATAGTTTTTACCCGAGAGGAGGAAACAAGCCTCACAGGAGCTAGGCAACTTGATTATTCATTGATAAACGCAAAAAGAGGGCTTACTTTTGATGGGCCCGGGAAGATAACCAATGTTATTGTTGCTGCCCCTTTTTATAATAATATCGATATTGATATAACTGGAATTAGTGCTCATGCCGGAGTTGAACCCGAAAAAGGACTTTCTGCTATAAAAATTGCCTCAGATCTCATAACAAAGCTCGAAGTAGGAAGGATCGACTTTGAGACAACAGCCAACATCGGCCTTATAAAAGGAGGGTCTGCTCGCAATGCTGTTCCCGAGTCGGTTGAAGTAAAGGCAGAAATACGAAGCAGAAATTTAAAAAAGCTTCTTCGCCATACAAAACATTTTGAAGAAGTCATTACAACTGCAAAGAAAAAATACGAGGGAGCTGTAATCGAAGTAAATATTCATAGAGAGTTTGATGGATTTACTTTTACTAAGAGCCATCCAATTATTAAAAAACTTTTGTCAACGTATAAAAAGCTAGATCTTACCCCAAATCTTCTGAAATCAGGAGGTGGAACGGATGTAAATATCTTCATCACGCATGGCTTAGAGCTTGTGTGCGTTGGAGTTGGAGTATATGAGCCGCACACAAAAAGGGAATATGTCAAAATCGATGAGCTCGTAGAAGCCTCAGAATTTCTTGTAAATTTCTTACGTTCTTGAATTGTTTGAGCATAATTTTTTTGGTAAAATAACTCACCTGGATCCGTAAAACAAGTTTGCGGATCTAAATAACCTGGATCCGTAGCTCAGTTTGGTTACAATGAGCTCTGCTCATTGAGAGAAATATTTTGGACGGTTAGCTCAGCTGGTTAGAGCGTTACATTGACATTGTAAAGGTCACAAGTTCAAATCCTGTACCGTCCACAAAATAATTTCGTCGAGCGTTGCGCTCCAGAGCATTTGCCATTTCATGGCAGCACATTCTCATTGCAAAGGTCACAGATTCGAGTTCTGTCGGGTCCACAAATCTCCTCCATCCCTTTATACTTTCCTCTTGATTCTTTATACTGAATTTATGACTCGACCAGAAGCTCTTCAAACGCTACAAGTTTACACAAAAGCTCCCAATCTTATACGGCACCACTTAGCCGTGGAGGCTGCAATGAGAGCAATCGCAAAGGTTTACAATGCCCGAACGCATAGCTTTATTAATGAAGAAGCATGGGCATTAACCGGGCTTTTGCACGACGCCGACTATGAACTTACACGAAAAACTCCTAAAAGACATACTTTTTATTTGGAGGAGAAAATCGGAAAAATTCTTCCTCCAGAAGTTATGTACGCTATTAAGGCGCATAACTATAAATACACTGGACTTGCCCCAAAAAGTGCCATGGATTGGGCACTGTATACGTGCGATGAGTTAACTGGTTTTATCATCATGTCTGCACTTGAGCAGAAAAATAAAAGACTACTAATGGTAACTGTTGATATGGTCCTAAAAAATATGCAAGATCAAAAATTTGCTAAAAATGTTGATAGAACTCAAATACTTCTTTGCGAGGAGCGTCTC
>JAYRRJ010000128.1:0-7986 GCA_041910135.1 Candidatus Levyibacteriota bacterium | reverse complement strand
CTTTGGAGGTAGTTATTCATATGTTTGAGAATGCAGGGCTCTCAAAAATTGTTTTTGTAGACCCTCATACAATCAAGATGCAGGATATGTTTTCGGTTGAAGTAGTCAATTTATCTGCCCTTTCCATATTTGCAGACAAAATAAAAACACTTGAATTTGACCGTGAGAACGCGGTTATTGTGAGTCCTGACATGGGAGGTTTAAGGCGCATGGAGCAATTATCACAGCTTCTTGATAATATGCCTTTTGCTTCAATTGAAAAGGATAGGAATTATGACGATGGGTCTATTAAAGCAAACGGAATTCACGGGGAGATTAAAAAAACCTGTTTTGTTGTCGATGATATTATCTCATCAGGCAGAACCATAGTACAGGCGGTTGAAAAACTGAAGGATAAAGGGGCAGAAGACGTTTATGTTTTTGCGACCCACCCCGTATTATCGGAAGATGCCCCTAAGATATTGGAGCTGTGTGACGCTAAAAAAATATTTGTCACCGATGCACTTCCTGTAAGTTCTGAAAAAACGTTTAGTAAATTGGAAGTATTGACTCTTGCTCCACTTATCTCACACAATTTATAGGTATGCCGGAAGAAGGAGAAGTTGCCATACCGTTAAATAATGATGTTGTCCCCGAAGGAACCATAATTTCTTATAGTGAAAATGAGTTGGGTGGGGAGGATGTGTCAGGAAAAATAGCGGAGTTTACAAAAAATATTGATGCATTAAGATTTGGGATAACAAAAAAGGTCGGCGGCGAAAACGAAATTGAAGAAGCACAAATGTATGTCGAGACCCATATTGATGACATGTTGTCTCTTTGTTTGGGTCCCGATGAGTCTTCTTCTCAAGCCCTTCGGAATGTCTATCTCACCCTTTTGTGCTCCCATCTCACCGAGAATGAGCCGCTACGTTTAAGAGTGGGGGAATACTTTCTTTCAGACTCAAAGCGAGTAGAGTCACTCGTCACAAATACGGTATCTGAAAATAGTTTGCATGTCTTTGCTTCTCTCTATCATGGGGCAAAGGATGTGGAAAAAGACGAACTTGAAGAAGTCCTTGCCCAAAATATCAATGTCTTTGACCCCTATCTTGAAAAAGGGGATTTACGATTTGCACTTACGTTTCTTGATTCACTTTCAGGAAGGACATCCTCTCCGCGCGCGCAACAATTCAGGACCTACCTTGAAGACAAGATGGATATAATAACCCGCCATCTTTCAGCCGAAGATCTTTCTCAAAGCGAACAAATATTCGATCTTGCAAAGAAGCTTTATGGTGCAGAGGAAGGTAAAATCCACAGATATCTTGACTTGTTGGGTTCCAGTACGGAAATCTTGCTGAAGGGATTTAGTGAGGGAAAATTCAGTGATGAGCTGAAAGCTCTTCTTCATGGGAAAGTTGATGGAAGTCTGAAAGGCAGAATAGTAGATTCACTTGCACATGCATTTGAAACCGGTGGGGAGGAGATGAAAAGAGAAGTATACGAAATGCTTTCTGTAACGTTAGTAAGCGGCGGGGTACCCGAAGTTTCCGATTCAATTGTAGCCTTTCTCAACAGCCATTCGGATGCAATAATCGAAGACATTTTCCATCACGGCGGGAAAATTTATTACCTAGATACTCTTCTTCAAGTATGTTCCGACGAGGTAGTGGAGAAAGTTTTTCATGAACTTGACAGCACGCTTGAGATTTCAAAAGACGCTGGTGCGAATGCATATCTATTCAATATTCTCAACGTCAGCATCGGGCAACGCAGAGGAAGCATCCGGAGGGCAATTCCGCTATACGAAAAATATATGCAAAAGTTGCAGGATGTTATGTATGACCCATTTTTGCTTGAACAGCTGAAAGGATGGAAGGCAGATGTATATAAAGATGCGGTCAGTAAAGCTGCTTTGTATGGTTCCGACGAAGTCGTCGAACAAGCAGTTGAAATGGTGTGTCATACGCTTCAATTCGACCCGCAACAATTTTTCTCTCAATATGGAGTGGAGCATGAAAAATTTGTCGACGCATGGAGACAGGGCATGGGAGATGTTTTTGAGAACTTTTCACACAATAAGTTTGCGGTTGAGAAGCTCGCTAAAGAGCGCGGGGCAGATATTATAAAAGCGTTATCCGAAGAATTTGGAATCAGGAATTTTAGCAGGTATCCTATCGAGTTATTGGTTAGACAGTATGATGAGCGCAATGTGAATGACAAAAAATTTGGTGTTTTACTTTTTTCAACATTTGACCACGGAAAGGCGTTCAATAGTGAGGAAGACAGACAGATTATGATGTCTATGAGAGACCAAATAGGGGACAATATGTTGATGAGATTTGCAGAGGCAGGATCCCGCTTTGAGCTTATAAAGAGGCTCTCTCAACTTTACCAACGGTATGGGCAAATGTCATTCGGGCTAGTCGGTGCTCATGGAGCGGATAATCTATTTCAGCTGGGATTTGGTGGCGAGCGCAAAGAGCTTTCCGTGGAGGATTTATTGATACCCGGAGTAGAAAAAACCGGCCGGTTCTTTGAAGAGGGAGCACCGTTGATACTTGAATCTTGTTCAACCGGGGCTGATGCAGGCATTGCCGAGAAGATATCGGAAAGTCTTGGTATGAAGGTCATAGCTCCAAAAGAAGACTCAGGCGGAATTCAGGAGATAAAAGTGACCGTTAGGCAAGATGCACCTCCCGATTTTGACGTAAATTTCTGGTACACCAAGGGTCGGCAGTTTCAGAAAGGAAGTTTGGTCAGTGAGAGCAGTGCAATTGAAGATGAGGATTAATTTACAATGCTTGGTCGGGTTGTGGAAAATCCGGCGCCAAGAGATTTAAAGTTTCACCGCCATGAAGTTCGGTTCCGGGTTCTACTTGAAGAGAAACCCCTAAACTTTCAATAAGTGTTTCCCGTTCAGTTATTGCCGAGCCCAATTGTTCGACAAGATCTTTCTGATGTGAAACAGCTCCGCCCAATACTGACAGTTCATATTCTTTCCTTCTTCTCAGGTGTGGCTGCAAGAGATTGAGACTCGCAACTCCTTCCAGACCAATTCCTGTTGTGGCTGCATGCGCAGCTTCTGAGAAATCTCCTTGAAATGCCTGCACAGTTCCGTCGCCCATCGCAAACATCCCTAGTGTGGCAGCGGCACCTGCGATAATCGTCCGCTTTTTTGATGGGAAAAGCCTTCGTGCTGCCTCTGCTTTTTCACGGCTCCAATTTTTGATATCTTGCCATGTTTCTTTTGGTTTTGGGCCATCGTTAAGGATAAGATGGCTTCCGGCAAAACCAATTCCTGCAGCAAAAACGCTTCCTGCCACTGCTCGGGCTACATGTCCATTCTGAATGTCAGTGACTGCTTGCGGAGTGTCGACAATAATGCTTAAAAGAGGGAGAGATTTGATTGCAAGACGTTCCTGGGCCGTGCGTTTTTTTCCGGCCTGTCCTTCGGGCAAACGTTCCATAGCGCAAGCATACTGCGCAAGCTATTTAAAGTCAATATGGCCCTTTGTGAGGCTGCTGTGAGGTTACTGAAAGGCATATATCAAGTTTAGAAAGCTTTAAGGTACTAAACTACCTTTGTTCATTGAGTTATAAGCGCTAGTACAATATTAATAATCGGTTTAGTTTTCTTCGAAAACAAAACCATAAGGAGGCTAGTCTTTATTTCACAAATAAATTTGCTACATATGAAAAACGCTAATGCAGAAATAATGAAAAACACCAACAGCGAAAGCTTGGATTTAAGAAAAATGGTTGCGGAGTCGAAGATGAAAGTCGAAACCGAGCAAAGAGAGGCGCATGAGTCGGAAGAGCAGGCACGGAGTCTGGAATTGGAATTAAGAGAAGCACAGGCTGCGCATGAAAGACGGGAGGAAGCCGAAAGACAAGGAAAAGAAACCAATGAGAAAGTTGCTGAATTAACAGGTTAAGTATAGAGAAGAAAGTATAAAGTATAAAGGCGAAATCCTTAATACTTAATTCTTAATACATAATACTAAAATATGACATACAAAACATTACAAACAAATTTTGAACGGGAACTTTTGTTCCACCTCATCTTCAATATGAAGCAGGGGAGAACATCATCTGCAAGGGCACGAGAGATTGCGAAAAACTTTTTAGATGTCTTAAGAACCGAGCAGGATGCACAAGGATTTATGAATTCGCTTTCAAAAAAAGCAGAATATTATCCCGAAATACGAAGCGCATTTTTAACGGTAGCATCAGAATTCGAAAAAGAAATGGTTGATGAAAATCTTGAAAGAGTAAGAACTATCTTGAAAGGAGGCATTAATTAATATGGAAGATATGGAAATGACACCTATGACAAATGGCGCTGCAGTTGCGGTATCCCAACCACAGGTTGAGCGAACCACGGATGATATATCAACACATGACACCGTAACGTCAAGAGAAGTTTTTTCAGACCCGGAGTTAGGGCTTGAAACACCGAGGGATGAGGCAGAAATGCTCTTTAAGTCCGCCAAAGAGGAAGGGTTTAAAGAAGCACTGACCCATTTGGCAGAAGGTGATTTTGAGGAAGTTGCCGAGCAAGTTACAGTTGAAGAACCGATTGAAAATGCCGCAACACCTGAAAATGAAAATGAGCCTATTAAAAAAGATATACAGGAAGGGGAAGTTGAGGAAGTGCCTGAAAAGGAAAGAGAGGAACTTCTGGAAAAAATCGAAACGCTTGAAGGGAAAGTGTCGGGACTTATAGAGCACAATGAAGAGCTCAACGAGAGGCTGGTAAAAGCAGAAGAGCGGGCACAATTATCTCAAGAAATGCTTATTGAAATGTTCAAATATCTGTATGAATTGGCAAAGAAGGAGGAGGATGAGAAGAAAAAATTAAGCCTTTTTGAGGTGCTTCTCTCCTTTATAGCAAAATTTATGATTACCGTCGTTGACCCAGATGCAAAAATGGAAAACGACAAAAAGGCAGTGCCAAGTACTGGCACAAAACAAAAAAAGGGCACTTCAATGGATGAGATGATAAAATTTTTGAAAGAGAAAGGGATGGTAGGTGTAGGAAGTGATATTTCTCAAGAAGCTCCAACTCATGTTTCAGAACCCCAGCCGGTAAGCAAATAACGTCTTCACCAAGGCTTTCCATAATTCTCAATTTGTGTGCGAGATGGTATACTAACCTCATGCGATATTCTCAACTCTTTGTCAAAACCCTGCGTGAGGCGCCACGAGAGGCGGAGACCACCAACCACAAATTACTTTCACAGGCGGGATACGTAGACATGCTTATGGCCGGAGTCTATTCCTACTTACCTTTGGGTCTTATCGTCCTTCGGAAAATCGAGCAAATTGTGAGAGAAGAAATGAATACCGTGGACGGGCAAGAAGTGCTTATGCCAACCCTTCATCCAAAAGAGAATTGGGTAATAACAGGCGGGTGGGACAATATCGACGTTTTGTTCAAGATAAAATCCCGGACCGAAAAGGAATACGCGTTGGGACAAAGTGAGGAAGAGGTGGTAACCCCCTTAGTCATGGGAAGGGTCAACTCATATAAGGACTTGCCTATTTCCGTATATCAAATCCATTGGAAGTATAGAGACGAGTTGCGTGCAAAATCGGGCATTTTGAGAGGGAGGGAGTTTTTTATGAAGGACATGTACTCTTTTCATGAGAACCAAGAGGACTTTGATAATTTTTACTCGCGGGTTAAAGAAGCATATAAAAAGATATTCGAGCGGATGGGACTTACCGCAAAAGTGACCGAAGCTTCGGGAGGGAGTTTCTCAAAAAAAATATCTTACGAATTTATGGTATTAACCGAAGCCGGAGAGGACGATATATTATATTGTGATGCCTGCGACTATTGCGTCAACACTGAAGTAGCGGAAGGTAAGAAGGCAGGTGATACATGTCCTCGGTGTAATAATGCACAGCTTTTGATGGCAAGGGCGTCCGAAGTAGGGAATGTATTTGATTTAGGACAAAAATACGGAAAGGATTTTGACCTTGGTTTTATCGGCCGGGATGGGGAAAAACAATTTCCTGTCATGGGATGTTATGGGATAGGAATCTCAAGAGCAATGGGTGTTATTGTCGAAAAATTCAACGATGAAAAAGGAATACTGTGGCCTAAAAGCGTTGCACCTTTTCAAGTCTATCTTATTTCTTTTGGTAAAGATGCCGAGGCCGAGGCGCTATATGAGGACCTTAAAGATAAAGGGATTGAGGTCATTTTTGATGATAGGGATAAGACTGCAGGAGAAAAATTTGCCGACTGCGACCTTTTAGGTATTCCTTTGAGGGTTGTTTTGTCTCACAAATTGGAGGAGGGTCAAATTGAACTTAAGAAAAGGAACGAAGAAGAGACAAAAATACTTACAAAAGAGGAACTTTTCAACAGTTTTTCTTAAAAATTAATAGACGCTTTTTAAACTCAGTGTTTAATAAAACCTAAGATAACTGCCCAAAAAACACCCCAGACAGCAATAAAAACAACACCAATTCCAATAAGAAGTGGGACCGTGAGTTTGATTTTTCCCTTCGGAGCTTTCGCTGCTGCAGCTTGCGGTGCATTCATTATGGACGATGTAGGGGCATTTCCGCTGAAAGAGAAGGTATTTCCCTCATTGAGGGGTCTTGCAGGGGTACTTGTCAATGCCTCTTCGGCGCTTGCAGGCATTGATGGCATTGAGGGTGTTTCCATTGGCGGCATTACCGGGGAAGCGGCGGTTGTAGATTGCTGTTGTGGGGCAGTGTCGGTAGGGGGAGTAGTAGTCGCGTTTGGTTGTGGGGGAAGATTGGTTGAAATAGCTGGTTGAACGGGAGGCGGCGGGACGGAGGGTTGAAGAGGTTCTGCTGTTGCTTTTGGTGTTGAGGTTTGAGGAGTTGCAGATGTATTCATGACCCTATCGTAGATTTCTTTCAGCTCGGGGGTGAGATTTGTTTTCTTTGTATCCATGTATTAAGTGTAGCCTCGTTTCAAATTACTTGTCAAGTCGGGGAATGTAGGATATACTACTCAACTTTATCGGTAATTTCCGATATACTAATATTCATGCGTTACATTGTTACACACAAAAGCTGCGATCTTGATGCAATAGCGGGTGTTTGGATTCTCAAACGCTTTATGCCCGGTTGGGAAGATGCTGAGATAAAATTTGTCAATGCAGGTGAGAAGCTTGAGGGTTCCTACGAAAAAGAAGGAGAGGCTATAGAAATAGTCGACGGAATAGAAACTATACATGTAGATACCGGAATGGGGGTGCTTGACCATCATCAGACGTCTGACAACAACGTGTGCGGGACCAGTAGAGCATTCGATTTCGTGCTTTCAAGCGAGCAATGTAGCCTTCACAAGCATGACAATCAAAAGGAAGCGGTGAGACGGATTGTTGAGTTGGTTATTGATGACGACCACTTTCAAGAAGTGTACTATTCTGATGCAAATGCGGATGTGTACGAGGCCGGCATTGTAGCCATAATTCAAGGACATAAAATCCTTCACAAAGGAGATGACATGGCGCTCGTCAATTTTGGTTTTGAGCTCCTTGATGATATCGTCCACAATTTAGAGGCAAAAATTTGGGCCGAAAATGAGATGAAGGAAAAAGGAGTTGAGTTCCAATCGAAGTGGGGGAAGGCAATTGCTGTTGAGACAATAAATGATGAGGTGCTAAAAAGAGCACAGATGATGGGATACATTGTTTCGGTAAGGCGTGACCCATCATACGGATATATAAGAATTAAGGCACTCCCTGACAAAAGAGGAGAGGAAAGTCTTGCTATCGATTTGACCGAAGCCTACGAGAAATTAAAAGAAATGGATAGTGAGGCAACATGGTTCTTGCATGCGTCAAAGAGAATGCTTCTTAACGGCTCTTCAAAAAATCCGACCATGAAAGGAACTACTCTTACACTTCAGCAAGTCGTTGAGGTATTAAGCTGATATGCTCCTTGACTCCTTTCGCTTGTCGTTCTAAAAATGCACGCATTTCAGAAGCTGTATTGCCCCGCGCTGTTAAG
>JAYRRJ010000127.1:0-4483 GCA_041910135.1 Candidatus Levyibacteriota bacterium | reverse complement strand
CTTTTTCAGTAAAGATTATGCGGAGAAACTTTTGGAAGACAAGTTCCAAATAATAACACTTGAAGAAGGGGAAGAAGAATTTTACTCGGACATTTCCTCATTCATCAAGGTAATTGCACGAAAAATCTAACGCCACTTTCTTTTTTTCGTTTCACGGCATCGATTTCATTTTCAGCTTATTTTCAAAATTTCAGTGTCTTGACATACTGTGAAAAGTCTTCTATATCTCAATTTTCCAATTGAGATAAGCTAACTTCCTATATTGACATATTGTGAAAAGTTAACTATAACTAATAAGCACATTAAAAAGTGGCGATAAGTAACATAAGTGATATTGTAAGATATAGCGCTTGAAGTTGGTGAGGTGTATAATTCTGGGATGTTTTTAGGACTTGCAGAATCAAGCATTACAGCCAAAAATCAGATCTATTTTCCAAGCAAATTCAGAAAGGATGCGGGTCATGAGCTTTTTATAACGAATTGGTTCGAGTATTCACTTATACTCCTTCCCGAAAAAAATGGAGAGAGACTCATGAATTTGTTGACTGAAAATTTGGTAACACTTTTGCCTGAAGGAAGAAGACTGCAAAGATTTTTGTATGGAGGCGCTGAAAATGTGACGGTCAATTCCGAGAATAGGTTCACGTTGCCCGAGGACCTAAAAAAGTATGCGCTCATTCAAAAGGACGTAATCTTTAGAGGAGTTGGGGATAGGATTGAGCTGTGGAGTAAAGAGCAATACGAGCGGTATGGATATTTGACGGAAAACGAAACAAGACAAACAGCTATAGAACTATATTCAAAAGCAAAAAAATAATACATGAGCAATTTTTCACACATTCCGGTTTTACTCAGCGAAGCGGTTTTTGCCCTCAAGGTAGCCCGAGGACAAAAATACATTGACGCAACTCTGGGGGGAGGCGGACACACACGGCTTATTTTGGAAAATGGGGGAACGGTTTTGGGGATCGATAGGGACACGGAAGCGATATCCCATGTCAAGCACCTTTTAAAACAATACATCGATGAGGGAGTACTTTTTGTAAAAAAAGGAAATTTCAGTGAAATAGAGCGCATTGCAAAGGAGCAAGGCTTTGAAAAGGTTGCGGGTATACTGTTGGACATTGGGGTTTCGAGCTATCAAATGGATAATGCCCAAAGAGGATTTAGTATACGGCATGATGAGGCTTTGGACATGAGGATGGACAGTTCGGCTATGCTTACGGCGTATGACGTTGTCAATTCGTATCCCAAAGAAAAATTGATAGAGATTTTTTACCGGTATGGTGAGGAGCATAATGCGCTAAAAATAGCCGACGAAATTGTAGCTATTCGAAAGAAAAATGAAATAAAGACGACAATGGAATTAGCTCAACTAATAGAGCGGATTCCTCACAAAAGTGAGCCGATACACCCTGCAACAAGGGTTTTTCAGGCAATACGAATTGAGGTAAACGGAGAGCTTGATGAGCTGAAGAAGGGACTTTTGGGGGGCGTCGGATTGCTTGAGAGTGGTGGGAGACTGGTTGTTATCAGCTTTCACTCGCTTGAAGATAGAATCGTGAAAAAAACGTTTGAAGTATTTAAAAAAGAAGGACTTGGAACGGTCGTTACGAAAAAACCGATTATCGCTAACTTTAATGAAGTAAACAAAAATAAGCGTTCACGAAGCGCCAAGATGCGTGTGTTTGAAAGGAGTTGATATGCATAAAACATTATATGTAACCGTCATTTTTCTCTTTTTGCTGGCCGTGGGGCTTGAGCTTTTGAATATCCATCTTTCCGGAAAATTGGCCTCAGATAGTGTGACCGTCAAAAAACTGCAACAAAGTATCGCCAAATTAGATGAAGAGAACCAAATTCTCAACACGAAGGTTCTTGCCCAGACTTCCTTTGAGACCATTTCTGAAAAAGCAAAAGCACTGGGATTTGTGGTTGACCACAGTTATATTTCTCTTCAGAAAGACACAAAGCTAACCTATCAACAATGAATAGAGACCAGGGCCGTCTCCTAGCCGTACTTGTAGTTTTTAGCATTTTTTATCTTGTCATTTTGCTCAAGCTTTTTTATTGGCAGGTCGTAAAAGCCGACAGCTTAAGGGAGGCAGGTAGAGCGCAAAGCTCCTTGTCACTTGTGACGACTGCCAAGCGGGGAGACATTCTATTCAATGACGGTTTTCCCGTAGCGACCAACAAAGTAAGCTACCTTTTGTATGCAAATCCTAAAAAAGTCGACTCGAAAGACAATTACGCGAATTTACTTTCCCCCGTTCTCTCGGTCGATGCTGCCTCTATCTCTGCCCGTCTTTCACAAAATTTGTATTGGGTGAGCCTTCAAAGCAGACTTTCGTATGAACAAAAGACGCAGATAGAAGCGCTCAAGCTCGGGGCTTTAGGCTTCGAGCAGCAGACTGAGAGAAATTACCCCGAAGCTTCGATGGCGGCTCACCTGGTAGGCTTCGTCGGGAAAAATCAGGATGGAGAGGACCAAGGGTATTTCGGGCTTGAAGGGTATTATGATAGGCAGTTGCGGGGACGGCCGGGGAGCACATATTTGATAAAAGATGCTGTCGGTAATCCGATTTTGACCGATGTTCGGGAGGACAAAAAAATTGACGGGCGGGATTTGGTGACAAGTGTTGAGCGGTCGGTCCAATATGTCGTCGACACCGATCTTAAGAAAGGGATTGAGCAATATCAGGCGGAGGGAGGAAGTGTAATTGTTATGGAGACAAAAACGGGGAAGATTTTGGCCGCTTCTTCATATCCTAAATTCGACCCTCAAAAATATTGGGAATATGACGGTTCGACGTATACAAGTCCCATCATCTCAAATCTGTATGAACCCGGCTCGACATTCAAAGTGCTTGTCATGGCGGCCGGAATCGACAGCGGGTTAGTGACTCCCGACACCCGGTGCGACGCGTGTTCCGGGCCCGTTGAAATTGGCGGGTATAGCATCAAAACCTGGAACGACCAGTATTTGCCGAACATCACGATGAATGAGGTTATCCAGCATTCGGATAACACGGGCATGGTTTTTGTCTCAAAGAGGCTGGGGCTTGAGCGGTTTGTTGATTATGTAAAAAAATTCGGGTTCGGAAGCATAACGGGAATTGATATCCAAGGGGAAGTGACAGAGGCATTAAGGCCGCTTAAGAAATGGCATGAAATTGATTTGGCGACGGCAAGTTTTGGACAGGGAATTTCAGTAACACCAATTCAGCTCATAACCGCTGTCAATTCGATAGCAAACGGTGGAAAGCTCATGCGTCCCATGGTTGTTGATAAAATCATAACTCCTGACAACCGGACTATACAGATAAAGCCTCAAGAGGTGGGTCAAACGGTAAGCTCTGCAACAGCGAAGGTTGTCACTTGGATGATGGTGAATGCGGTCGAGAAAGGGGAGGCGAAATTTGCGAAAATTCCGAATTATAATATCGCAGGCAAGACCGGGACGGCGCAGATCCCGGTTGAGGGGCACTATGACCCGACCAACACCAACGCCTCATTCATCGGCTTTTTTCCCGCAGAGAACCCAAAAATCACAATGCTAGTTGTCATCAACAAGCCGCATTCCTCAATTTATGGCGCGGAAACTGCAGCCCCGACTTTTTTCTCAATTGCCCGGGATCTTATCCAAAAATATAATATCGAACCTTCAAAGTAGGAAAATTAGTATAATTGAATGACTATGACCATACGAACTCTCAAAAATTATGCCCACAAGCAGCAAGCGTTTGCGGCAAATATCTTGTACCGCTTTCCCGCAAAGAAGATGACAATTATCGGGGTGACCGGGACCGATGGGAAAACAACCACCTCGAATCTCATATATCACATCCTACGCCACGCTGGGAAAAAAGTGGCGGTCATCTCAACCGTCGGGGCTACCATTGACGGGAAAGAGTATGACACCGGTTTTCATGTGACGACTCCCTCGCCATTTGCCATACAAAAATATCTTAAGATGGCAAAAAAGAGCGGATGCACCCACGTTGTTTTGGAAGTTACGTCGCATGCACTTGATCAAAACAGGGTGTGGGGAATTCGTTTTGACATTGGGGTCCTGACAAATATTACACACGAGCATTTGGATTATCACAAGACATATTTGAATTATGTGCGTGCAAAACTGCGGCTTTTTGAGATGAGCAAAGTTGCAGTCATTAACAGTAATGGTGAGTGGTTCGAAGAAGTTTTGAAAAAAATCCCGAAGGAAAAAATCGTCACATATTCTTTGGAGGGAGGATATAAAGGGGACATGACACCGGAGTTACTCCCCTTCAAAATAAAGACAAATCTTATCGGGGACTTCAATAAGGAAAATATTCTGGCCGCCTACGCCGCGACAAAAATATTGGGTGTTACTGATGCGACAATTGATGAGGGGATACAAAGCTACATCCCTCCTGCCGGCAGACAAGAAATCTTGGAGAGCAAAAGCGGATTTCGGATAATTGTTGATTTTGCACACACT
>JAYRRJ010000126.1:0-8876 GCA_041910135.1 Candidatus Levyibacteriota bacterium | reverse complement strand
TTTTCGTATGAGAGAAGAAGATAAAAGCTTATGGCAATTGTTGTGACGAGCGCAAAAAACCCACCAAAAACCCCGCCGGCAAGCGCAAAAGCGTTTTGTCCCAACTGTTGCGGCGTAAACACTTGACCCAGCTCTTTTGCGTCAAGCTGCATGCCGATTGCACCGGCAGCTTGGTGGAGATATTGGGGAAAGCTCTTAGTGAGTTGTTGAATTTGCGCTGCCAAAAAAGGAACAAGAGGAGCTATGAGAAGAACAAACAAAAGAAGCGTCGTAAAAAACGTAATCAAAACGGCAAGGGTTCGGGGAATGCCCTTTTTCTTCAGATATTCAACTACGGGCGTAAGTGCCGCTACTATTATATATGCGATAAAGACAATGAGAAGAATCTCTTTCAGTTGATAAAGCAGTACAAGCCCTGCCAAAAAGAGGAGGCCAACGACAAATTGGTTTTTTGCAAGATATGAAAGGAGTGTCTTTATCATATGCTGAGCCTATTGTAGCGCATGGGAGGCGAATTTCCTACCCTTACGGTGTATACTGGGGTATGGAAGTTTCGCTCGAAACCGCAACTCTTGCCGGCGGGTGCTTTTGGTGCACCGAGGCGATATTTAAGAGATTAAAGGGGGTTGAAGGCGTTGTTTCCGGGTACTCGGGTGGGGTTCGGGAAAATCCCAGCTATGAGCAGGTTTCGTCTGAGGCAACCGGCCACGCCGAGGCGATACAGGTTGAATTTGACCCTCGAGTTATCTCTTTTGAAAAAATCCTTGAAATATTTTTTCACCTTCATGACCCTACCACTCTCAATCGTCAGGGGAATGATGTTGGCTCGCAATACCGCTCTGCTGTTTTTTATCACAATGAGAAGCAAAAAGAAGAGGCATTAAGAGTGAGAGATGCTATAGCGGAAGAAGGGGTATATAAAAACCCTATTGTTACCGAGATAGTGCCGTTTGAAGCTTTTTATACGGCCGAGAAATATCACCAGAATTACTATGACAATAATAAAAACCAAGGATACTGTTCATACGTTATAGGCCCAAAGATTCATAAGTTGTTAACGGAGTATTCCAAAGAGGTGAAAGAGGAATATAGGGCGCAATGAGGTTCCCCCTAATTAATGTGTTCTTCAATTTTCTGAATCAACTCATCCATTTCAAAAGGTTTTTCAATAAAATCACTCGCACCCGCTTCAATTGTCGTGTCTTTTATTTCCCGGCTGGCTGAGAACATGATGATGGGAATCTGTTTGGTGTCGGTTCTCTTTTTAAGACTTCTGCAAACGTCGCGTCCGTCATTTCCCGATAGCCATACGTCAAGAAGCATCAGGTCCGGCAGGTTGTCCTTTAGCAGGAGGACTTGTTGAGCGTCTCCAAGAGAATTTACGTCATAACCATGCTCGGTCAGCATAAAAACAACGACATCGGCAATTGCCGGATCATCATCAACAACCAGTATCCTTTTGGCCATAATAGAAAATATTTTAAAGCTTATTTGGTAAGAATTGGGCAAGAATTACCCTTTTTGTTGTGTGGGGAGTTTGAAGCAAAAGGTTGAGCCCTTGCCTGGCATGCTTTCCACCCAAATAGTTCCTCCAAGCCGCCTTATTATCTCGCTTGAAACATATAGTCCGAGTCCAAGGCCGGGAAATGTATTTTCACCCGGCCTACTTGCGCGAAAAAAGCGTTCAAAAACCTTCTCCTGTTTTTCTTTTTCGATTCCAATGCCGAAATCTTGCACGCAGAGCTGGACCATTTTTCCGTCACTTGAAAGCTTGACAAAAACTTTCTCTGCCCCCGGCGAGTATTTTGTTGCATTCGTAACAAGATTTGTGATTACTTGTCCAACCCTCTCTCGGTCTGCATAAATCGTTTTCCCCGTAGTCCCTTTTCTGATAATGCTATGCCTCTCCGTTATTCTTTGAAGCTCCTCAATGAGTTCATCTACCAAAACATCGAAATCGAAATGCGACTGGTTATATTGCATTTTCCCTGCCGAGATCTTTGTCACATCCAAAAGGTCTTCGATGAGGCTTGTCAGTTTGTTAATTTGTGTATCCAGCTTTGTAAGGAGATCTGCTGCCTGAGAATTGCCTTCTTTGGAAAAACGGAGGCGCAACACTTGCGCAAACGATTTAATGCTTGTGACGGGGGTTTTGAGTTCGTGAGACGCAACACCGATAAACTCATCCTTCTGCTTTTCCAATTGTTTTCGCCGCTCGATTTCTTCCTGCGCCTGTTTGTAGAGGTTTGCGTTTTCAATTGCAAGGGCGGCTCGGGATGAAACTTCTTGGGCCACAGAAAGGTCTCTTGCGTTGTAGTGTCTGCCGGAGTCGGTAGCAATAAAAGAAATAGCGCCTACCGTTTTTTTATGAAGAACTATTGGCGTAATCATGGCAGATACTAACTTGAGTTTTCGTGCGAGCATAAGCTCTTTTCTGTTTTTTGCGGCAGCTATAATCATCTCGTCATTTATCTCTGGATATAAAAGCGGCTTTCCGGTTTTTATCACATACGAGAGTCCTAATTCCCCTTTCATGTCCGGAGGGTTATTTTTCCGATACTCTTTTGCCCATGCGATTTTTCTTGAGTCCCTATGCGCAACTGCAACCTGAACAAGGCGTCCTTCCGGTTCCACCATGTCTATCCCACACCAATCAGCAATGTGTGGAATTGCTATTCCGGCGACGCTTCGAAGGGTTGTTTTATAGTCAAGTGATGATGAGAGGATTCTATTTGCATCGGAGAGAAATCGAAGATTTTCCTCGGTTCTTTTTTGGCGCGTAATGTCTCGTGCTATTTTAGAGGCTCCAATTATTATTCCCTGCTCGTTTTTAATGGGGGAAATTGTAAGGGAAACTTGAATTTTCGACCCGTTTTTGGCCACCCTCACCGTTTCGTAATGGTCAATGCTGTGTCCCAGTTTTATTTGTTGTATTATTTTTTCCTCTTCCGCTTTGAGGGTTTTCGGGATGATAAGGGTAATGGATTTTCCTATCGCCTCGCGCTCCTTGTATCCAAACATCTTCTCCGCTGCTCTGTTCCAGCTGGTGATAATGCTATTCAAATTTTTACTGATTATAGCGTCGTCCGAGGAAGCAACTATCGCTTTGTAATATTTTTCAATTTCGTTAAGTTTTTTTTGTTTTGTAATATCTTTTGAAAAAATGATGATGCCATTGGGTGTCGGATAATACGTTGTTTCATACCACTTGCCTTGTGGCGGATAATAGGCCTCAATTTGTTTTGAAACTCCTTTTTCCAACGTCTCTTTAACCGCACGATAAAATGCGGTGTCTTTCGCTTTCGGTGAAACCTCGAGCCATTTTTTTCCAATCACATCGCCCTTAGATAATCCCGACTGTTTTTCTGCTGCCCTATTGACGTATGCATACCGCTCATTGTTATCCAGAATATAGATTGCGTCGGTGAACTGTTCATATATTTCTTCTGTTGCCTTGGAATACTGCTTGTTTGCTTCCTCTGCTTTTTTTCTTCCGCTGTGTTCTTTTAGTTCTTCTTCCTTTCTGCTCGTTATGTCTATGGAGATATTCATAACGGCTTCGATTTGACCTTTTCGGTCTCTTTCAAAAACTATCCCGTCCGTCTTAACCCACCTCCAGGAGCCATTCTTGTGCCTTATCCGGTACTCGAAATCTACGATTTTATTAGCGTGCGTGTTTTTATTGGCCTTGGCAAGAGCCGTCGCGTTCTTTTTCATAAGCAGACCGAGGTCATCGGGGTGCACAAGAGAAGTTATGAACGGCAATCCTTTTTTATACCACTCGGCTTTGCTGTATCCAAGCATCTTTTTAAGGGTGTCGTTTATGTAGAGATAGCTGTCGGTGTGGATGTTGTAAATACAGACAAGGCCCGGAATAGTTTCAAGTATTTTTTGTGTGAACGTAGGTTCTTGCGGCGAGCGCATGAGCATAGCAGGATGATAACTGTTCCTCTCGGCTGCTAATAATTTCATAGAGAATGGGAATATGTTAGCACGCTTGTGTAAAGCATAGGTAAGAAAATGTAATAATTGGCTGTATTGTGTTCTTTTCTATTCGAGGCTACTAATGAATTCCTTATATTTTCCCTTGTAGTTTGTTTTTTTGAATTTGTGAGAAGGGAATGTTCTCCAATAGCAAGTTTCCCGCAGCAAGAATTACCCCGATTGCGGTCATTGGGCCGAACGGAAATGAGTCAATTAGCATCCCTTGAAGGGTGGCATTTTTTACAATCCATCCCAGGATTGGAGCGTCCCCATTGGTGCTGTCGGTTGTAATTCCTGGTATTATTAAATAAGAGTATGAAAAAAATTGAGACACTCTTTCCCCTCATTGCTCTTTTGGCACTATTTCTTTTTCTGACGATATATTCAAGAGAACGTCTTGTTTTGCTCTTTCCGGCAGGAACGATAGCGCGTCAACAAGGAAGTCTTATTGTGACGGTGGTTGCGCTGGCACTTTCTATTATCGTGCCGGTCGTTATTGCTTTGTTTGTTGTTGCTCTAAGGTACCGTTCCGGCAAAAAAGGAGGAGAACATAGTGATGCTTACAAAAAGATAAAAGGAATAGAATTTTTCTGGTGGATTGCTCCTGCCGTTATTATCCTGATAATAGCGGTAATTACGTGGAATAAAACGCACGCGCTTGATCCGTACAACTCACTTAAATCCAATAATGCTCCCGTAAGAGTTCAGGTTGTAGCCCTCCAATGGAAATGGTTATTTCTTTATCCCGAACACAATATAGCGTCCGTTAATTATTTACAGCTTCCCGAGAATACACCGGTTAATTTTGAGTTGACTTCCGATGGTCCTATGAACTCTTTTTGGATTCCCGCTCTCTCTGGGCAGATATACGCAATGAGTGGTATGAGCACAAAGCTACATATAGAGGCAAATAGGCAAGGAGAATTTGACGGCCTAGCGGCGGAGATTAACGGGCGTGGGTTTTCAGGCATGAAGTTTGTGGCGCACGTTGGCACGAGGGAAGATTTTGAAAAGTGGCTGGGCACTATCAAGAGTGAGAGGGCTCTTGATATGTACGAATACGAAAAACTGGCTTCGCCGAGCGAAAACACTCCGGTTACACTTTACGGGTCGTATGACAAGGACCTTTATAATAAGATAATGAAGAAATACCAGCAGCCGATGAGTATAGAAAGAGAATAATTACATAATGGAATTTCTATTTGGAAGACTGACTTTTAATGCGCTACCCCACGAGTGGTTTACTATTGGGGGAACAATTGCCATGACCGGAATGCTAATTCTTGTTGCAGCAATTGTTACTAAACTGAAGCGTTGGAAATGGTTATGGACAGAATGGCTCACTTCGGTTGATCCAAAGAAAATCGGCATAATGTACATTATTGTTGCGACCCTTATGCTTCTGAGGGGTGGCCTTGATGCCGGCATGATTTGGCTTCAGCAGTCAATGGCATCAGGAGCCGCGCACGGATATTTGGACGCACAGCATTTTCAAGAAATATTTACGGCACACGGCGTTATTATGGTGTTTTTTGTCGCGTCTGGCTTTATTTTTGGGCTTATGAATATCATAATTCCCCTTCAAATCGGCGCACGTGACCTTGCATCTCCGCTTTTAAATACCCTTGGATTTTGGTTATATGTTGCGGGAGCAATTCTTATCAACCTGTTTTTTGTCTTTGGTGGGCACTTCGCAGGAGCCGGATGGCTTGCTATTGCCCCTCTTTCCGGAAACGAATTTAGTCCGGGGGTAGGAATGGATTATTGGATGTGGAGTCTTCAGGTATCCGGGATTGGTACGACAATTGGCGGTATTAATTTTATCGTGACAATTCTTAAAATGAGAGCCCCCGGAATGACTCTTATGCGTATGCCCATGTTCACCTGGACGTCTTTGTGCAGCATGATTTTGGTAGTCACGGTCTTTCCGATTTTGACTGCGACCATTACTCTACTCAATCTGGATAGATTGTTTGGAATGCATTTCTTTACGACAAGTGCCGGGGGAAATGCGATGATGTACATTAATCTTATTTGGATGTGGGGGCATCCTGAGGTATATATTCTCATTCTTCCTGCATTTGGTATATATTCGGAGGTCGTTTCAACCTTCTCTCAAAAGAAGCTCTATAGTTATGTGACGGGCGTTGTCGCTGCGATTTTGGTCACCGCGCTTTCGGTTCTCGTGTGGCTTCACCATTTCTTTACGATGGGTGCGGGAGCAAATGTGAATGCATTTTTTGGAATCATGACTATGCTTATTGCAATTCCTACGGGGGCACAATTTTTCAATTGGATTTTCACGATGTACAAGGGGCATATACGATTTTCAACTCCAATGCTTTGGTTTTTTGGTTTTGTTGCAACGTTCACAATTGGGGGTTTGACCGGAGTTTTACTTGCCGCTCCTCCCGCTGATTTTCAGCTTCACAATAGTCTTTTTCTTGTCGCCCATTTCCACACACAGGTTATCGGTGGTGTTGTTTTTGGAGTTCTTGCGGGATTTACTTACTGGTTCCCGAAAGTGACGGGTATCAGGCTTCATGAGAGGCTTGGAAAATACACATTTTGGTTCTGGTTTGTCGGATTCTGGGTTTCTTTCGGGCCTCTTTATGTGTTGGGGCTTATGGGGGCAACAAGAAGACTTGACCATTATAATAACACCTCGTTCCAGCCCCTTTTTATGCTTTCATTTGCCGGTTTTCTTCTTATTGCGGTGGGGACCGTTCTGCTTGTGGTCCAGGTGTTTTACAGTATATGGAATAGGAAAAAACTCAAAGACACAACGGGTGATCTATGGAATGGGAGGACGCTTGAGTGGGCGACTACTTCCCCTGCTCCTTTTTATAATTTTGCCCATATTCCCAAAGTAATAGGACGCGACGCTTTTTGGGAAATGAAGTTCGGTAAAGACCAGGGGAAACGTCACGAAAAATACGAAGATATTGAAATGCCAAAACCGACTGCAATAGGAATTTCAATTGCCTGTTTTGCCCTCATTCTTGGGTTTGCTATGGTGTGGCATGTATTTTGGCTTGCAATATTAAGCGGAGTTGGAATTGTAATATGTCTTGTCAAAAGAACGTTCGATGACGAAACGGAATACGTGGTCCCAGCGGCAACCATCGCAAAGCTGGAGCGGAAATAACTATGAATAAAGAAAAAAACGAACGAATGTATTTGGGGTTTTGGATATATCTTATGACCGACCTTCTTATGTTTTCGGTCCTTTTTGCAGTGTACTCGGTGTTGAGGGATGCAACTGCGGGAGGAGTTACAATTGAGAAGATAGTGAATTTCCCTTTTGTTCTCAATGAAACCCTCGTTCTTCTTTCAAGTAGTTTTGTTGTGGGTGTTGCCGTCTTGTTTGCCCGTGTCTTTGATAAAACAATAACCATACTCCTACTTCTTCTAACCGCAGTTCTTGGGGTCACATTCCTTGGGATGGAACTTTACGAATTTTCAAGTCTTTTTTCAGAAGGACATACCTACATGCAAAGCGCTTTTCTCTCTTCATTCTTTACGCTTGTGGGCTTTCATGGTCTTCATATTTTGACGGGAGTGACCTGGATTTTGTTACTCCTTCTATATATATCAAAAAAAGGACTCACCGATTCGATGGTAAGAAAAATCACACTGCTTAGTATCTTTTGGCATTTTCTTGATATTGTTTGGATTTTTATTTTTACCATTGTGTATCTTTTCGGAGGAATTTTATGAGCAGACAAAAAAACATGAAAGGGACACTATTGTCTTACATGTGGGGCTTTCTTATTTCCCTTCTTTTAACTCTTGCCGCGTATATTCCCACGTTTATGCACTTTACCTCAAAACACACAATTTTTTCACACGAATTGCTAATCCCGTTCGTTCTTGTATTGGCCATTATTCAGCTTTTTGTTCAATCACTTTTCTTCCTTCATATCTTTTTTGAACCGACACCTCGTTTCCGCTTGATATTTTTCATATCAACCATTGGAATAGTTATTATGGTTGTCGGGGGAAGCATGTGGATTATGGACAACTTAAATCATAGAATGACTCCTCAGGGCGTTGAAAATCACATCATGAGAGACGAAGGAATATATAGCCACTGATTTGATAAAAGAATATTTTACCCTTACAAAACCCGGAATCATTTTTGGAAACCTTCTTGCAACCGTGGGAGGGTTTTTGCTCGCTTCCCGTGGGGTAATTGATATCCCCCTTTTCATTGCAACAGTTAGTGGAATTGCATTGGTTATTGCTTCGGGGTGCGTATTCAACAACTACATGGATAGAAGAATAGATGCTCTTATGTCTCGAACAAAAAACCGGCCACTTGTCGTTGGGTCAATTTCCCTTCGGAGTGCTCTTGTCTTTGGATCCTTTTTGGGAGGAATGGGGTTTCTCGTTTTATACTTTGGAGCAAATACGACAACTACTCTTCTTGCCCTGATTGGATTTATTTTTTACGTTTTTATATACGGATATTTCAAAAGAAAGTCTTTATATAGCACGCTTGTCGGAAGCATTCCCGGTGCGATACCTCTGGTTGTCGGATATTGTGCCGTGACAAATGTGTTTGATGTTGGAGCAATCCTTTTGTTTTTGACTATGGTTGTTTGGCAGATGCCTCATTTCTACGCGATTTCAATTTTCCGCCATGATGATTATAAAAACGCTGGGCTTCCGGTCTTGTCGGTGGCAAAGGGAGTTGTTGAGACAAAAAAACATATACTCTTTTTTGTTTTTCTCTATGGAGGCATGATTTTGGCGCTTTTAGTAAGCGGTACCGTCGGATATGTTTTTGCCTCTGTTATGTTGTTTTTAACTTGCTATTGGGCATGGAGGGGTGTTGGTGGATTTAAAACACTGGACAGTGTGGGGTGGGCACGAAAGATGTTCGGTTT
>JAYRRJ010000125.1:0-12819 GCA_041910135.1 Candidatus Levyibacteriota bacterium | reverse complement strand
TGGTACTTGTCATGGTAACTTCCCTTGATGGGCGGTCGACACAGAAGGGACATGGAAGTGATATCCATTACTGGACATCTCCCGAAGACCAAAAACATTTTCAAACTGTCATTGAGAATGCAAAGCTTCTTATCATGGGTTCCACAACCTATGAAGCGGCCCGACCCAGCATGCATCACGTCGAAGGAAAACTCCGGGTCATCATTACCCGTGACCCATCAAAATATGATGGAGAAAAAATTCCGGGACAACTGGAATTCTCAAACGAAGACCCATCAGAACTCATAAAGCGTCTTGAATCAGAAGGATTTGCTGAAGGGTTTCTTGTCGGAGGGGCTCACACCAACACCGAATTTTTCAAACAAAATTTAGTAACGGAAGTGTGGCAAACACTCGAGCCAAAAATTTTGGGAATTGGAAATTGGCTTGTCGGAGAAGAGGAAGTTAATATTGTGTTAAAGCTTATTTCCTCCGAAAAAATGAATGAGCAAGGAACGCTTCTTCTAAAATATCTGGTTCTCCATTAATGACCCTGTTTTTAGTGTCGTTATTTTTTTGTGATTGTATTTGTCTTTCAGAAAGAAATTTAAAATTTTATAGACATCAAAATCCGAAACGGCAATCGAATCTCTTGAGTCCTCATACATAAACTCCGAGTATTTTCCCAAGTAACACCATTTGTCAAAAACTAACCCTTCCTCAACGTCTTCACTTTTTTCTTTAATTACAATTGGCCCGTTAAACGGCCAGGCACGAAGTTTTGTTTTGCCGAATGCCAGAATAAACCTCGCGTTATAAAGCGCTGCTTTTTCTTTTTTTGCACACGCCCCCTTACACCACCCAAGCCTATACGAAAAACAGGGCTTTATTGTTTTTTGCAGTCCCAAAAGGTTCTCGCAGAGGGAATGCTCTTTTACTAAATGTGCCAGATGTTCTTTTGCAGATTTTTTGCTTTTAAAAATCCCCAACACTTCCTCCAATTCGTCCGAGGAAATTTCTTCTCCGTGTCTCAAGTCTACTGAAAAATATCCGTCGGGTGTAATGTGCTTTTTAAGATAGGTGAGCTTTCTTGCATAACGTAGCTTCCTATTATATATGGGTTGTAATTTTTTGATGAGTTGTGACTCTAAAAGCAAGGCGGATAATTCGCCGGCTGTAACGGTCGTTTCAATCCTTTCCACTTGCTGACTTATCTCAAGTTCTGTTGAGGAATCGGTGTCGTTAATAAAATGTGAGAGAACCCTCTCTTTAATATTGATACTCTTTCCTATATATAAGGGGATTTCACTTTTTCCAAAAAACATATACACCCCCGCCTGCTCCGGCAACTCGTCAATATCTTTATTTTTAAGATGTGGGGGAAGAGAGGGTTTTTTAAGAATAGTCTTAAACGCTTTTTCGAGTTTTTCGTCCCCCACACCACTTTGCAATTTCTGCAAAAATTCCCACAAGACCCACGCGTCGTCAAATGCCCTGTGTCTTCTTTTGCACTCAATTTCGAAGCGCTCAATAATACTGTCCAAATTGTGATGGGAAAAATTTGGGAACAAAAGCCGTGACAACTTTACCGTACAGAGTTGTTTTGCCGAATAGGGAATTCCAATGCGGCGCAGCTCTTGTCTTACAAAAGAATAATCAAACCGTGCGTTATGAGCAACAAACACACACCCTTCAAGCATTTCGACGACATCGTTTTTGATATCCGAGAAAAGCGGAGCGCTTTCCAAATCAGAACCCTTTATCCCCGTGAGATTTTCAATAAATGGCGAAATGGTAACTTCAGGATTGAGAAGAGTGTTAAGCCTTTTAACCACCTTGTTTTTTTCAACTCTGATAAGTCCTATTTCGATAATGCGGTCGTATGGCGCAGTTGCGCCGGTTGTTTCAACATCCAAAATGGCAAGATTATCAAAAGTCATGAGGAGGTCTAGGATAGACTTTTTTTTAGGAAAATTCAACCCTAGGAGTTGAGCATGAAGATTGCAAAATTAAGATAAGTTGCAAAAGTCACCCATGCAAGATAGGGAAGGAGAAGAAGCGATGCGGTTTGTGAAATTTTTGCGAATTTTAGTATGGTCAGAACAATTAAAAACCACATGGTAATTATGACAACGAGCCCACCACCGATAGAATGGGAGCCAAAGAAAACTATGGACCAAAGGAGATTTAGAAATAACTGCAGAAAAAAAAGCTGGACGGCTCTTATCGAGCTGCCTTTAATGGCATGCCTTACAACAAGGAAAAGAGATATTCCCATAAGAACATATAGCGTTGACCAAACGGGCCCAAATAGCCAGTCGGGAGGGGTAAAGCTTGGTTTTTCCAAAAGCATATACCAACTCGCAATTGATGGAAACGTAAAGAGTGCGCCGACAGTCCCGACGAGTTGGGGAAGGAGAATTGAAAATATTAGAAGCGGAAACTCGGTCCTTGTAAGTTTTATCCTCATACATTAACTCTAGAAGAAAAATAACAAAAACTCAAGATGTGGAGAGGAAGGTGTCCTTCCAAGGGATTGGTGGAAACTCCATTTTTGCTCTGCGGAGAGGGAGGGATTTCCCCTTCCGGGGATTGTCAAAAGCTTCGCTTTTGCCTTACTTCTCATCCCTCTTGTTATATGGTGCGGAGAGGGAGGGATTCGAACCCTCGAGGCTTTCACCTGGCGGTTTTCAAGACCGCTGCACTCGACCACTATGCGACCTCTCCAAAAGTCAATGAGGAGAGTCGGACAACGCTCTTGCGAAGCAAGGTTGTTATGCGACCTCTCCTTGTCTTTCCAAAACGGGAGAAAGCAGAACATTCCGAAGGAATTTCATGCGACCTCTCCGAATAATTGGTCTAACGATTATATCATCACGAAGGATATTATTGAAGCAAGTCAGAAGCTCTTTAGTAATTTTAAAACTTGTTCTTCTTTTTCGACCCACCCTACTTTTTCAAAAAAAAGAAGGTATCGAAATAACGCTTGCCGGTCTCTTAAGGCGCTGATATGTAAAGTCTTTTTACCAATACGATACCTATCAATAAGCTGCTTGTTTTCCCGGGAGTTTTTCATCAACACCATTGCATAATCATCTAGATATACAATTGAGAATTGAGGGTTTTCGACAAAGTATCGCAGCAGGGGATTTTTGTAATTTGTCCCGTCATAATGAGAAACAATAATTGCATTAAATACATACTTCCTATCCTGCGTTTCAAAAAGTGCCGGGTTTTTCTGCATCGGCAAATAAAGGTTTGTAAAAAATTTCTTTGGGTAGGCTTCAGGTCTGTTGTCTACAAATACTTTCTGCGGATAAATTCTAGATGAGAAATAACCTCCAATATTAAAATCGTTGTAAATCGGTCCGGAAATTTTATTTTTTAGTAAAAAATCTACACTCCCTCTTCCATATTCAACTACACCAAAACCCACACCATGAGCACTAATGGATTTTGCTATCAAGACAACAATAAAAAAGATACTTAAGGGATAGAGAACTTTGAAAGAATTTTTGGGGAATTTATTAATTTCCTTTCTGTATTTTTTCAGAACAAAATCCAATTGAGAAACGGACAATATAAAAGTCGTAAATATGAAAAGAAGAATATTTCTGAAATTGATAAGAGAAAGCGCTCCAAAGCAAATAATAAGAAACGTATCCCTTCTTGTCACGTTTTTTCTTCCGGCAATCATCAATAAAACGACCAAGAGTATGGTTACTAACGGCAGAAAAATTGCCGGATTTTGGTATATATGAAAAAGAGTAGTTGTCGTTTGGTTTTCAACAACAGGAAATCCGTAATTTTGAAGAACATAAAAAGGGAACAGTGCTCCTTTTATTCCATTTGGGTTTAAAAGAGTTGCAGCGATAACACCAAAAAAAACCACTAATAATTCTTTTATCTTTTTTGAAAATTTTCCGTTAAAACCTCCAATCAAAAATATTGCAATAATAAGGGGCCCAGCAAAAAAATAGATGTGCATATTTACCCACAATGCTTCAAGAGGAATAAGAAAAAGGATGTGTCGTGTGGGTTTTTCAAAATACCGGTAGAGAAATACGATAAATAAGGAGAGAAAAATCATACTAAAAACCTCCGGCCGCACATCTGTACGAAAAGCGAGAAGCAAAAGAAACAAAAAAGAAATGGTGAGAACAGATTTTTTTGAAAAACGGGAGGAAACAAAATGGAATTGATATATACAAGCACTTACGGCAACAACACAGCTTGTAAAAAGAAGGCCGTTAAAACCGATATGCTTCACAATAAGAGCAGAAATTACTTCATATAACCATGTTGTGTTAATAAATGGATAATTAGGGAATGTATATGACAGGAGGTTTGTTGCGGGGACAAAATGATTTGAAAGAATTATATTACCAAGGAGGATATGCCGTCCCAAATCGTCATTTATCGCAGTAATCGGACGAAAAAAAATAACGACAAGAAAAATGAAAAGTAAGAATGCGTATGACTTAAGAAATATCCGCTTCATGTGTGCGGAGGAGACAGGAGGCGTTCTGTTGAAAAACAGCGAATCCTATCAGCTCAAACTAATGCGGAGGAGACAGGATTCGAACCTGCGCGAGCTTGTTTAAGAGCTCAGGGGGTTAGCAACCCCCCGCAATGGGCCAACTATGCGACTCCTCCCTGTTTTTACAATCACTGAGTCGCAGAACATCTCGAAGAGATTTCATGCGACTCCTCCTTTATACCAAACCCCTACTCAACCGTTACCTTGGTGTATCATTATATCAAAATTAAGTTCAAAAGGAAGCCTATTGAAAGGTGCTTGTGGGGTGCATGAAATTGTGGGCAGACCCCCACTGTGGTATTATAAATATGTATGAATGCGCTTCCAAACACGCTAAATGAAATTGTGGCATACGCTTCAGATGCTGTTATTCCTGAGCATGCCATTTCTGAAATAACGTCACATCATGAAGCCCTGGATCAAAAAATACTCGGCGAGATTGCAGGCAGTGTTCAAGGACAGGCAGTCGGAGAGTTGGCGCGGCACGAGAATGGAAAGACGCTAGAGGAAAGTCAATTTGAAACTTACTAATATGAATATCTTAAATGCACAAACCGTTTTAAGTATGCTTTTCATGTTGATGGCGGGTATTCTTATTATCAGCATTCTTGCTGCCGGAAGCTTTGGCGCCGTTTATTTTTACGGTATTTGGAGAAGGGCCAAAGAACGCCACAAAAAATCTCTCGATTCAACGCTTCTTGAGATATCCTTGCCCCGCGACAACGAAATAAAAATCGATGCCGCGGAACAATTATTTTCAAGTTTCGCATCCCTCAAGGCTCCCAAAGGAATATTCTCTTTTGCAAAAGTCGGAGACAGTATCACTTTTGAGATTGTCGCAAAACCGCAAGACATCAGGTTTTATGTCGGAGTTCCGCGAAAGCTTCAGGACATGGTCGAAAAACAAATCAATGGGGCTTACCCTGATGCCCAAATAAAAGAGGTTGAAGACTACAACATTTTTGAGAATGAAGGAAAAGTTGCATTTGCCGGTTTTGCACTTAAAAAAGAGGCGTTCAAACCTATAAAAACTTATAAAGATTTTGCCCTCGACCCACTCTCAACAATCACCGCAACTTTAGGAAAGATGCAGGAAGGAGAAGCGGCGGCCGTTCAATTTGTGATAGCAAACGCGGGAGACACATGGAAAAAAGAAGGGCGAACGCACGTAACCGACAAGAAGAAGCAAGAATCAAACCCCGAAACCGCCAAGTACTCAACCGACCCGAAAGAGCTCGAAGCGATTGAGCAAAAAATAACAAAACCGGGGTTTTTGACTTTCATAAGAGTGGTCGTCACCTCCTCATCAAAAGAAGCGGCCGATGCTCATTTGTCTAATATTGAAGGTGCATTCACACAATTTACCTCTCCCTACAATTCATTTACAAAGGTAGAGCCGAAATTTTTCAAGAGTATGTTGATGGTCGACTTTATATATCGCCATCTTCCGCTTTTTGACAAGGGAACGGTCCTGACAACGGAAGAGTTGGCAACCGTTTTTCATTTCCCGAATAAGAGCGTTGAAAGTCCGTACATCAATTGGCTTGCGGCACGCACCGCTCCGGCCCCCGCCAACATTCCGACTGAGGGACTATATATAGGAAAGAGTTTGTTCCGCGGACAGGAAAAACCGGTCTTCATTGGTGACGATGATAGAAGACGGCACATGTACATTATCGGAAAAACGGGTGTGGGAAAATCCGAATTTTTAAAAGACATGATTATGCAGGACATCCGGGCCGGTAAAGGAGTTGCCGTCGTTGATCCTCACGGAGACTTGGTAGATGATATTTTGGCACTTATCCCACCGCAGCGGGCAGAAGACGTAATCCTTTTTGACCCCTCAGATGTCGAAAGGCCAATCGGACTTAATCTACTGGAAGCGGACAACGAAGATCAAAAGCATTTTGTCACATCATCAATTATCAATATGATGTATAAGCTCTATGATCCTCAAAAAACAGGCATCATCGGACCGCGCTTCGAGCACTCGGTCAGAAACGCCATGCTTACGGTCATGGCAGAAAAGGGAAATACATTTGTTGAAGTAGTAAGGGCATTGACCGACATGTCGTTCGTGCAGGAATTGTTGCCAAAAGTCGACGACCCGATGGTGCGGCGCTACTGGACGGACCAAATCGCACAGACTTCAGACTTTCATAAGTCAGAAACGCTTGACTATATCGTCAGTAAATTCGGACGCTTCGTCACCAATAAAATGATGAGAAACATCATCGGGCAAAGCGAGAGTGGATTTAATTTCCGCCAGGTAATGGACAACCAAAAAATACTTCTCATCTCGCTTAACAAGGGGAGAATAGGAGAAGAGAACTGTAATTTTTTGGGTCTCATACTTATTCCAAAAATTTTGGTTGCAGCGATGAGTCGTCAAGATACTCCCCAAAAAGACCGCAAAGATTTTTTCCTGTACGTTGACGAGTTCCAGAATTTTGCAACTCCCGACTTTGCCGTCATCTTATCCGAGGCGAGAAAATTTAAGTTAAATCTCACTGTTGCCAATCAGTTCATAGGACAGATTGATGAGGATATTAAAAACGCCATCTTTGGCAATGTCGGAACCCAGTGTGCATTCCGTGTCGGTGTTACTGATGCCGGTTACCTGCAGCACGAATTCCAACCGACATTTAATGAAGGTGACTTGATTAATGTCGAGAGGTATCATGCATACGTAAAAACTCTTGTGAACGGCGACCCCACATTACCTTTCTCCATAGACCTGACACGGAATATTGAAGAGGAAAAGAAAAAAGAAAACCCGAGGGTTGCCGAGCTTATCCGTGAATTATCACGCCTTAAATTCGGACGCGATAGGAATTTAATAGATCAGGAAATTGCAAAGAGGTCCCGGTTGTTTGAAGTGTTGGATGACAATCCTCAGGAAAAATTACCGGGAAAAGACGGAGGCGTCGGGGGAAATTTGTAGAGCGAGTTTATCAGTCTGGAGACTTGATGCTCAAGGCGAAAATTTGTGGGCACACTTGGGTTCGATACCTTCGACCCCGAACTTATAAGCTCGTTGATTTGTGGGACAAAAGATAAAATGTTTGGTGGGCACACTTGGGTTCGAACCAAGGACCCCGAACTTATAAGATTCGTGCTCTAACCAGCTGAGCTATGTGCCCAAACATTTTTGGCTATTTTAAAATAATCTTTTGACCCACGGCTGAGCTATGTGCCCAAATTTTCTAAGATAGCGCTCAAATCAGCTTTGGGTCTCATTATATCATTTGAGCGGATATTTTTGAACTTATTTTTCCATTATGAAATTTTTTAATAATAGACACCTACATATTTTGACAACGGTCCTTCTTGTCGGACTTATCGTTCTTCTTTCCGGATTTTTCCTTCATAACGTTGCGTATTCCGATGAATACGATGACTTGACAAAAAAAATTGCAGACCTTAAAGACGCGCTTTCGCAATCGCAAAGCGCAACAAAACCTCTCCAAACCCAATTGACAAGCCTTAAGTCTCAACTTGCTTCAATTGACAATCAGGTCGCTCAAATCGAAGCTGATTTGATAGCGAAGAAAAAAATTATTGATGAAGGCTATAAAAATCTTTCAACAAAACAAAAACTATTTGATGCAACCGTCAAAAAGTCTTATATCAAAACTTATACCTTCTCGCCGCTTCTTATTTTTCTTTCCGGTAACAATATCTCAGATATCACCAGCATGCTTACTTACCAAAAAAGAAACACCGAGCAGGATAAAAATATCATAACAAATATCGCACTTCAGCTGGTTGACCTAGAACACAAGAAGGCAGAATTGGAAGACGAGCAAAACAAACTTGCGGTAGCAAAGGTCTCTTTAGATAAAGAAAGAGCTGACGTTCAAAAGGTCGTCGATGGAGCTGTTGCTTATCAAAACACTTTGACCGGTCAGATAGCAGCACTTTCTGCCCGTCAGCAGGACCTTCTTGCTCAAAAATTGGGAAGCCTACACATTCCCCAATCCGCATACGCAGGCATCGGCGGCGGCTGTTCCTCAGACCTTACCAACGGAAAAGACCCGGGCTTCTCTCCCCGTTTTGGATTTTTTACATACGGCGTTCCCAATAGGGTAGGGCTCAACCAATATGGAGCCAAGGGAAGAGCCGAAGCAGGGCAGAGTGCGGAACAAATTTTATCTGCATACTACCAAAATTATGACTTAAAGAAAGATTATGATACGGGAATTAATATCCATGTGTCGGGAAGCAATGAATACGGACAAAGCTTTGACACCAATTGGGATATCGAAACGTATGTAAAACACGTCTATGAAATTCCAACAAATTGGCCGAATGAGTCTTTAAAGGCGCAGGCAATTGCCGCCCGCTCCTATGCTCTTGCCTATACTAACAACGGCGGAGGGAATATCTGTCCGAGCCAACAGTGTCAAGTCGTCAAGCAAGAAATAAATTCAGACGCGTGGCAACAAGCGGTAGATGCTACCCGCGGGTGGGTTATGATGTCAGGAGGAAGTCCGGTTAAAGCCTGGTTTTCCTCGACCCACGGAGGGTATGTATTTTCCTCAAGCGATATCGGATGGAACGGAACTTCCTTCACAAAAAGCGCAAAAGACACTTCAACGGATAGCATCAGCAGTTTTTCGGACCTTCAAAATAACGCGTATGACAAAGCTTCTCCATGGTTCTACTGCGACTGGGGCTCTCGCAGCCAATATGGAGGAACTGCATGGCTCAAGTCCGAGGAAATTGCGGATATCACCAACGTCCTGCTACTTGCAAAAGCGGACTCGGGCACCCAAACCCATCTTTCTCAACCCGACAAACCCAATCCCGACGGCACGGATACGTGGGACGCAGGAAAAGTCAGGCAAGAGCTTTCGAGCCGTGGAATAAGCGCATTTAGCTCTGTATCGGACGTGTCCGTTTCGTGGGACACAGGATCCGGCCGCACCACTCAAGTTACAATTAATGGTGATGGCGGCTCAAAAAGCTTTAATGCAACTGATTTTAAAAATTACTTTAACCTAAGAGCCCCGGCAAATATTCAAATCGTCGGCCCACTGTACAACATTGAGAAGAAATAGTGCGCTCAATTTAGGTTTGAGGTATAATGAACGTACCGTATATTTCCTGTCAAAAGAATTAACACCATCTGTATATGGATAACGAGCTCAACGGAGAATTTATTTTAAATACCGATGACCAAAACGACGAGAAGCTCAACGAGGACAACATTGCCCCAACTCCAAAAAAAGTGACCAATATAAAAGTTTCCCCCCATTTCTATTCGTCATTTACCCATTTTCCCGAAGGGGTTTCTTTTGAAGAACAGGAGGAGAACGAAGACATCATTCTTCTTGTAAGGCGCCATTTTGCAACCAACATACCGTGGATTTTTGCTTCATTTCTTCTCATTTTACTTCCCTTAACATTTCCTTTTTTTATTAATTTTTTTCCTTTCCCTCTTCCCTCACCGCAGGCAATTTCCTTCTATATTGCTTTCTACTACTTAGTTGTATTCGGATTTATCCTCATCAATTTTACCCTCTGGTATTTTAATGTCGGTCTTGTTACAAATCTTCATGTCATCGATATCGACTTATCGGGAATTTTATATCGGCAAATATCGCAGGCAAAAATGGAGAAGATTGAAGATGTGACCTACAAGCAATCGGGATTTATCAGATCTCTTTTTAACTACGGTGACGTACATGTCCAGACCGCAGGAGAAGAGGAAAACATCGAATACGACAGGGTACCGCGGCCGGCTAAGGTCGCCGAAATAATAAACGACATTACAGAAGCACAATGAATATACTATTTAATTTCTTTCACTTTTTTAATTCCGTGGACTCATTTGCCAAAATTCTTTTGATAGTGGTTCTCATAATTTATAGTCTTTTTGCACTTGTTCTTGCGTTTCAGATTTTTTCATTTAACAGGCTTATGGTGCAAGTGACCTTCGCTCCTGTTTTTCGGTTTATCGCTATCCTTCATGCCATATTATCGTTTATACTATTAATACTGGTTGTTCTTTCTTTATAGAAGTATGAATCAAGATATTTTGCTCGCAAAAATTGTTCCAAACGCAACAGAGTCGACCTGGACTCAGGCCTACACAACACTCAATGTGTATATAACACTCAGCATAGAAAAGGAGGGAGGAAAAGGAAGCGTTACCCCATACGGCAAGGAACTTCTCGAAAAATTGCAGCGGGAATTTTTTGCATTGGATGACAAATCACTTGAAAATATTAAAAAGGCAGTCGGCAACGTCTCCGAAAACATTGAAGAAGGATATTCATATTCAATTCTCGTCGGTGCAATTGTTAACGATGTCCTTTATATCGTTATCGCTTCTCTTGGTCAGGTTGTCATAAAAAGGCAAGGCAAAATAGGAGTTATCGCAACCGGAATTGAAAATGAGCTGCATGGGTTTTCCGGAAAATTGCAGCATGACGATATCGTTGTTTTTGAAACAGGAGATTTTACCAAAAAAATTCCGCTCGAAAATATTTCGGAATATCTTTCAAGCCCCGATGTTTCGCAAATCGCCGAAAACATTACTCCCCTTGTACATGAGAATTCAAAAGGAACGGAAGGGGCTATCATTCTTCAATATAAAGATTTAAGCGGCATCGGACACTCACAGCACCATAACGATTTTGTTCTGGAAGAAGAGGAGCCCGAAGAGAAAGAAGCGGTTGTCGAGGTTCCTGAAGACAAAAATATTGCAGAACACGTGTGGACAACGCCTCCTCGGGAGAACCGTAACATCGAAGAACTTTCGGATACCGAAGAGGGGTACGCCGCCGAACCGAATGGCAATAAGCCCGCGTTTCCCTTTCTCACGCTCCCAACTGTTAGTTTTTCCAATAAAAAATTACTTATTATTGGTGCGGTTATCCTTCTTGTTCTTATCTTTGGTGGAAGCATTTTCTATCAGGTATATAAAAAAGGGCAAGATCAAAAGGCAGCGGAGTTTGAGAAGGTAATTGCGCCAATTCAGAGCAAATTTGATGAAGGCACCAATCTCGAGAACCTGAACAAAACTCTCGCACTTGAAGATTTCACCGCTGTTTCAAAAATGATTGATGACTCGCTTTCAAAATACTCCAAAGGCTCTGCCGAATATCAAAAGCTCACCGAATTCAAGCAAAAAGTGGAAGGAAAAATTTCCGGCGATGGGGGAGGGAGTAGTGCGAAAAATGTAAAAGAGTTCCTAAAGACGGGGGGAGAGTTAAAAAGCATAACTGCTATCACGGGAAAAGGAGGCACTCTTTTGGTGCTTGATAAAAGCGGCAAACAGGTAGCAACTATCACTCTGGATGGTAAGGTAAAAAAGACATATGAGATTTCCGAAGGCGCCTCATATCTTAGTTCTGACGATAAATTTATTTACGCCATGGGTGGGGGAGTGACAAGTATTGATAGAGGCAATGGGAACACCCAGGTAATTATAAAAAGCATTAAAGGGAGTTCTTTTGATATTTTTGGGAGCAATATTTATACGCTTAATGACAACGACATTCTTAAATACAAAGCACCTTCCTATGAAGCAGCATCCTACTTTACCGACAAGCCGAGTTTCAAAAGTACCCCGGTAGACATTAGTATTTCGGGTCCTATCTGGGTTCTTGAGGCCAATGGGAATGTCGAGCGCTTCACTAAGGGCAAAAATGACGATATTGCGCTTAGTGGGCTTGCGGGGCCTATTGCCGATGGCGCAAAGATATATGCAGACCCGGACAACAACAGCGTGTATATTATTGACGTGAAAAATCAAAGGGTAGTGGCCCTTAATGAAAAAGGCGAGTATCAAACCCAATACGAAGGAAGTTTCATAAAAGATGCAACATCATTTGTAATGGATGAAAAAAATAAAAAAGGATATGTGTTATCAAACGGCACGATTTATAGTTTTGATTTATAAGAAAACGTCAATAGCGCCTTAGCAGTCACGAAAGACTTTCGATTATTTTTCGTTTTTCTTCCATTTAGCCTCAAAAGACACCCATACCGATATATAATTATACTATAGGGCTGTGAAAAGTTATCCACACTACTTTTCACGCACAACTATATCTAACTATATCATTTGAGGCTATTTTCAATAATTTTACCGCACTCTCCTCCCTTCCCTCCGCTTCATAAAAAACCTTTATTGCTGATATAATTACATTATATTTTGTTAACACACATAGAATGCGTACATTATGAAAATTTTCAACAAAACTGCGCCGCAAAAATTTAAAATCGAAGAAAAATTCGAGGCAGGAATCGAACTTTTGGGGTCTGAGGTAAAAGCCATACGGCTTGGC